>JAGAFI010000038.1 GCA_017612675.1 Bacteroidales bacterium | reverse complement strand
TCGTCCCGGAAATCAGGGCCACCCGTTTTCCGGCGAGGGAGCGTCCGCCCGCCTGCGCCAAGGCTTCCCGGACGGCAATCGCGCCCATGACGGATGTCCGGCTGACGGGTTCCTCCTTTTCGATGCCCAGCATCCGTTTCATCTCACCGGTGGACAGCTTGATTTCCCCGACCGGGATGTCCGTATGGACCGACGGAAGATAGCGCATCCGGCCGATGCCGGATTCTTTCTTCCGCAGGGATTCCAGCACGGCTTCCCTGTCATGGCCGATGGCACAGATAATCCCCATGCCGGTTATGGAAATCACGCTTCCCATCATTTGGTCCGGTGCTGCCGGATATAGTCCGCGATGCTGTTGATGCTTTTGAATACCGTTTTCCCTTCGGCGGGGCTGTTGAGCTTGATGCCGTAATGCTTGTCGAGAATGACAATCAGTTCGAGGGCGTCAATCGAATCCAGTCCGAGCCCTTCTCCGAAAAGGGGGTCGTCATTGCCGATTTGCTCCGGGGTCATGTCTTCCAGGTTCAACGCCTCGATAATCTGCTCCTTGAGGGTCTTGATTAATTCTTCCATGGTATATTCGTTGATTGATATCTGCTTATTTGACAGTCCGCAATTCCAGTTCGGCGCCAAACGTATTTTCATCCGTACAGTCCACCCAGCCGCACAGCAGCGCCTTGGGCCGCGTGGCATCCAGCGTGACCCGTATCACCGTCTCCATCGTCTCCCCGTCCTTTTCCGGCAGCATCACCAGCGTCGTCTCCCCTTTCACCTGACAGGTGACGGCGAGTTCTCCCAGCACGACATTCGGCAGGGTGTTGATGAAGACCGCCGGGCTGGGATAGAACGCATCGGGCTCGCAGAACGTGGACAGGTGCTTGCGGTCCGCCAGCACGGAGCCGTTCTGCGTAAAGAAAAGCAGCGCCACCTCCTCCGGTGCGATGCCGTCCAGGGCGTTCCGGGCCAGCAAGCCGGCAGCCGCATAGGCCAGGCGGCTGAACAAATCCATCTTGAAAAAGCGCGAGCCGTCGGAGAGGTATTTCTTGTAGAGTTCCGACACCAGCGCCGCCCCGGAGGATTCCAGCGGCAGGTCCCGGCCATCCAGCACGGCACTTCCCGGGGTGACGGAAATGCGCCGCGCCACCGCATAATCGGGGCCGGACGGCGGGCAGGATGCCTGTGGATGCTTCGCATACAGCATCGCGCCGTTGCAACTGCCGAAACCGGACTGCGTCTTGATGAAAGCCGTCCTGTCCGTCCGCGTGCGGGCGCTGCACAGGGTGATTTTTCCGCTTACGCCCAACTCCGAGAAACCGGCTGCGGGCAGGATGACCCCCTCGTCGAGCGAACACATCGTGATGATGGCTTCGACGATGCCCGACGCGCCAAAGGTATGCCCGAAATGGGCCTTGTACGCCGTGACCGGAATGTCTCCGAGCCCGGCCTGTTCGATGGCCTTGGATTCCATCTGGTCATTGAACATCGTGGCCGTCCCGTGGGCGGTCACGCAGGCGAGAGAGGCCTTGCGTGCCGGGGTCAGGATGTTCCGGACGGCGCGGTACACCCCGTCCCCGCTGGGAATCGGGGCGCTGACATGCCAGGCGTCATTGTTCAGGCAGCCGTCCACGATATACCAGCCCTCCCCCGCCGCATCCGCCGTCCGGGTCAGGACGACGGTGGCGGCACATTCGCCGATGTTGAGTCCCAGGCGTTCCATGTCGAAAGGACGGCAGGGCACCGGAGACAGGGCCTTGAGCGCCTGGAAACCGGCCAGCACGAAGGCCGACAGCACGTCCGCGCCGCACACGACGGCGCTGTCATAGACCCCGGATTCGAGCAGCCGGCACGCGAGCATCTGGGCCGTAGCGCCTGAAATGCAGGCATTGCTCACCAGCAGGGCCGGTGCGGCGAAGCCCAGCGCGTCCGCCACTTTCTGCGCCGCCACGCCGGGAGCGAGATAATGCCCGTCCTTTTCCGGCACGGCGCCCAATTCTTCCACGCCCGCCGTAGATGTCCCCACGATGAAAACCGTCCGGGGAGAAGCGGGATTGACAACCGTATGCGAGAGCACCTCGCGGACCGAGCGGAGCACCAGCGATTCGAACCAGCTGAAACCCGCCAGCCGCAGCGCCTTCCGCCGGCTCTCCGGAAAGATGCCGACGCAGAAGCTGCCGGGCACCCCGAGGCAGCCGTCCATCGTCTGCAAGGCACGCTCCCCACGCGCGACGGCGGCATAATTCTCCCCGGTCGTCAGGCCGAGCGGCGAAGTGATATTGGTCGAAACAATCCGTATCATAACACGCCCATCTGCTTTTTCCACGCGACATAGAAAGCCGGCGAGTCCCACAAAAGATTGTAATCGCGGTCCATGAAGACCTGCACGCTCGTCGCCTTGCAGAACAGCGTCCCGTCTTCCGGCGAGACGATTTCATAATCAAAGACGATTTTGGCGGCATCCGACGGACGCCAGGCAATCCGCACCAACGCCTTCATGCCATAGCGCAAAGGCCTTTTATACTGAACCTGCAAATCTACGATGGGCGCAAAAACATATTCGTCGATATAGCGGGAATAGGAAAGGCCGTATTTCGCCCCGAAGGCTTCCCGCGCATCTTCCAGATACACCGCATAGGCGCCGTGCCAGACGACCCCCATCATGTCCACCTCGCTGAAGCGGACCTCGATTTCCTTTTCCGCCGAGAGCATGCCTTTCATCCTTCCCTGTCTTTTATGGCCAGTTTCACCCGGCAGCCGGCAATGGGCACACCGTCACAGCATACGCGGGCCACGGCCAAGGTCATGCCGAACACTTCCTCCAGCACGTCCACCGTCGTGGTGAGCAGGGAGCCGACAGGCGCCTGTCCGGTCACCACATAATCCCGGATGGCACCGATATACCCGATTTGGACATCCTGTCCCAGGATATAGCGGTTGTAAAAGCCGATGCGCGCCGCACAGGTCTGGGCGATGTTCTCCAACAGGCCGCAGGACGAGAACACCCCGTTTTCCACGAAGAGGTTGTCCGCCCGCACCCGCGTTTCGGTGGTCGAAGAGCCCGGTTCCCAATGTACCAGCGTCCCGACCATCACGAAAGGGTCCCGCTGCGGCAGCACCGTGTGGATGTCGATGGAGCGGAGAAATGCCCCGGTCACGTCTTCGATGCTCATGCCGCCCAAAAATCAAAAAAGTTGAACCACTGCGCCGGATACTGGCGAATCCGCTTTTCCAACTCCGCCACATAGGCCAGCGCAAGCTGCCGGATTTGCTCCTGGCGGGAGGCCTGCCGGTCATAGGGCAGGACGGCGATGTACAATTTGTACCGCTTCGGCGATTCTTTCATCACGTTCAGGGCCAGCACTTCCACGCCCCGCATGGTTGTGACGCTGAAAGGCCCCTGCGGAAATCCGGCTTCCGCCCCGAGGAACGGGACTTTTACGCAGCGGGCATCCCCCATGCGCCGGTCCGCCGGGAAACTCACGATGTCGCCGCCCCGCAGGGCCGCATCGATTTCAAACAGGTGCCCCATATCTTCCCGCAAGGCAATCATGCTGACATTCATCTTGCCGAACAGGTTGTCCCGGTTCTGCATGACCGTCTCTTTTTCATTGGAATAGACAATCGCATGGAGGGTTTTCTTCTCCGTCCTGAGCGAATAGCCCGCCAGTTCATAATTCCCGATATGCGAACTCAGCAGCACGAAGCCGTCCTCCTTGTCTTCCAGACGCTTCAAATGGTTTACGCCCACGATTTCCACGTCGAAAGCCTTGCCCGCATACATCGCAAAACGGTCGATGACGATTTGCGCGAAGAGGCAATGGTTCCGCCAGACGAAATACAGGGACTTCCCAAAGCCATATCCCAGACGGGTGCGGTAAAAGGCGAAAGACGTCCTGCCGCTGCGGTTGAACAAGATGCAGAAAGGAACGACGAACACGTCGCAGAAGCAGTACAGGACCCGTACATCCACGACGCGCAGCAGCCGGATAAGTTGCCTATGCATCCACCCGCTGCCGAAAGTTGCCCCTGCCCACGGACGTTCAGCCATTCAGTTTCGTCTCGATATAATCGCAGAACTTGGAGAACGTATTGACGCCGGCCATCTCTTCCTGCTTGATTCTGAAGCCGAATTTGTTGTTGACCAGCACGACGATATCGACAAAGTCGAGACTGTCGATGCCCATGTCTTCCTTGAGCTTCGCATCCGGGAAAATCTTGTCCTCGTCCACTTCGATGTCCTCCACCAGGAAGGCCCGGACTTTTTCTTCGATTTCTTTCCTATTCATTGCCATTTCGTTACATTTTCTTGATAATCAATGCGCTGTTCGTTCCGCCGAAGCCAAACGAATTGCTGAGCACGGTATTTACGGACATCTCCACCCGTGTCCGCGCAATATGCAGGTCCCGGGAAAACTCGTCCCCGTTCTCAAAATTCAGGTTGGGGGCGACGAATCCGTGCTGCATCATCAGGAGGCAATAGACAATCTCGCTTGCCCCGGCCATCCAGCATTCGTGCCCGGTCATGCCCTTGGTGCTGCTGATATAGGCCCGCTCCCCGCCGAAGAGGTCGCGCAGGGCCTGTGCCTCGCACAAATCCCCCTGGCGCGTTCCCGTAGCATGGGCATTCACGTAATCGATATCCCCGGGTTCCATCCCCGCGTCTTCCAGGGCCCGCCGCATGGCGCGGCTGCACCCTTCCGCACTCGGCTGGCTGATGACGGGCGTGCCATTCGAGGAAAAACCGTAGCCGACGACTTCCGCCAGGATGGTCGCTCCCCGCGCCCGTGCGCGTTCATATTCTTCCAGCACCAGCGCAGCACCGCCGCCGCTGGGGACCAGCCCGTCCCTGTCCCGGTCGAAAGGCCGGCTGGCACGCCCGGGTTGCTCCGCACGCTTTGAAAACGCCCCGAGCGCATCGAAGGAAGCCATGGAAAAATAATTCGTTTCCTGCGCCCCGCCGCACAGGACGGCGTCCTGCAAACCGTTTTTGATGAACAGGTACGCAAGCCCGATGGAATGGCTGCCGCTTGCGCAGGCGGCGCTCACGGTAAAATTGATGCCTTTCAGGCGGAAAATCGTACTGAGATTCATATTGACGGTCGAATTCATCGCCTGAAAGATATAGGACTGGCCCAACAGGCCCGAATCCCGCGTTTCCCGCATCAGGCGGTCCGTCTCGATGACCGGCTTCGCCGAGGAATCGTTGCCGAAAATGCATCCGATTTCATGGCTGTCCAGGTATGCGTCCGGCATACCCGCCATCTCCAAAGCCTGCGAGCCCGCCATGAAGGCATATTCGGCTTCTTCGGAAAGCCCCCGGCGCAAATGGCGGTCGAGAAGGCCTTTCAGCGAAGGTTTGGGCACAATGCCGGTGAGCGGCGACTGGAACCCGTAGGCAAGCCGCTCGTTCTCCACGCCGATGCCGGATTTCCCGTTATACAGCGAATCCCTGACTTCTTCCGGGCTGGTGCCGATACAAGACCAGATGCCCATTCCGGTAATGACGACCCGTCTCATCTCAATACAAGCCTCCGTTAATGCCGATTACCTGTCCCGTGATGTAGGAGGCTTTCTCCGAGCACAGGAAAGCCACCAGTTCCGCCACTTCCTCCGGCTTGCCGAAGCGTTTCATCGGAATCTGTTTTTTCAATTCCTCTTCGGGCAGGTCCCGGGTCATGTCAGTGGCGATAAAACCGGGCGCAACAGCGTTCACCGTCACGTTGCGCGTGGCCGTTTCCTGCGCCAGCGCCCGCGTGGCCCCGATGACGGCGGCCTTGGCGGCGCAATAATTGGTCTGTCCGGACAAGCCTTTGAGCCCGGAAAGCGAAGCCATGTTGACAATCCGCCCCCCGTGGCCGCGCGCCATCATTCTCGGCAGCAGGCAGCGGGTGACATAAAACATTCCGTTTACGGAGGTGTTCATGACCGCGTTCCAGTCTTCGTCCGTCAACATGAACATCAGGTTGTCCCGCGTGACGCCGGCGTTGTTCACCAAATAGGCGATATAGTCATCCGGATGCGAGAGTTCCCACGCGCCCAGGGCCGTCTCCACGGCCTGCCTGTCGCCCACGTCGAAACGCAGCGGGGCGGCTTCACCTCCTTGCCGGGCAATGGTTTCACACACTTCCCGGGCAGCATCCTCGCGGGACTGGCAGCCCACGAGCACGGGGATGCCCATTTCGGCCAACTTCAGGCAGACAGCCCGTCCAATGCCGCGCGAACCGCCCGTTACCAACGCATATTTCACACCTGCCATAGAATCCTTACCAATATTAAATGGACAAAAATATGCATTTTTCGGCAAATACACAAAAAGGAGCCTGCCACACGCCCCCGGCAGTTCTTTCCTGCCATCCATCCCACAATAATATTTGCAAGTTTTACCGGAAATGGCTACTTTTGTCATGTGTCCTGCGGGACATGACATATTGAAAGTGTTTCGGCACATCCTTGAATGGAAATCTGGAAAATTTCACGTGAACAGGGATTTGCAACACTCGCAGCACTGTTGAAGAAGGCGATGAAGGTGAAGAAGCCGGATAAGGTGTACCCGGCCAGAATGCCTCGCGTGGGCTTCTTTGACCGCCTGAAGGAGTTTACCACTGAGGAGAGCGCGGCCAACGGCTGGGCCTATGCCACGCTGCAGGTCTGGAAGACGTTCGAGAACCACATGAGGGATTTCAACCCCCGTGTGAAGTTTGAGTTCTTTAACGAGTCCGGCATCAACAAGTGGGTGATCTTCCTCCGGAACCAGGATCTGGAGGAGAAGAGCGTCCAGAAGCACTTCCATAATCTTCGCTGGTTCCTGTACTGGGCGCTGCGTAAGGGATACACCCAGGAGGACACCATCAAACGCTACCGGCCCAAGTTCAAGGTGCTGGAAAAGCCAATCATCTTCCTTACCAAGGAGGAGCTGCTGCACCTATACCATTATGAAGTGCCGGGGAACGGCACCAAGGTGAAATTGAAGGATATGTACGGGAAAGAGTATGAGAAGACCGTAGAGGATGCCGGCGGCCTTATCAAGACCAGGGATTGTTTCTGCTTCTGTGCCTTCACCTCTCTCCGGTATTCCGATATGGCCAATCTGAAGAAATCGGATATCAAGGGTGACACGATGTATATCACTACCGTGAAGACCAACGACCGGCTTCCCATCAACCTGAACAAATTCGCTAAGGAGATCCTGAAGAAGTACGAGCACTGCAACTTTCCGGATGGCCTGGCGCTCCCGGTACTGCCCAACCAGCTGATGAACCGCTACCTGAAGCATCTCTGCGAATTGGCCGGCTTCAATACCCCCATCACCAAGACATACTACAAGGGCGGCGAACGCATGGAGGAGACTTCTCCAAAGTGCGACCTGATAGGCACTCACGCTGCCAGACGTACCTTCATATGCTTCGCTCTCGCCAGCGGCATCCCGCCCCAGGTGGTCATGAAGTGGACCGGCCACTCCGACTACCAGGCCATGAAACCATACATCGAGATAGCCGAGAAGACCAAGGCCGATGCCATGAAGCTCTTCGAGACCGAGCTGGAGAAGGAGTAGAATCACGAGTTTTCTGCCTCATCAACTGGTTTTTCTGCCTCATTTTATCAAATTTGATGCAGATAATTGTCGAATGAGGCAGAAAAACGCTATCTTTGCACCATAAAACTGACGCGCTATGCACGAGTTCGATTTCATAAACCGGCCC
>JAGAFI010000037.1 GCA_017612675.1 Bacteroidales bacterium | reverse complement strand
GCCTGCTGCGCCGCATCGTCCGCGACTATAACAAAGGGGCTTTCTCGGCCCGGGAATCCATCGCGAACTGGCCCAACGTGCGCCGCGCGGAAGTCAAGTGGATATATCCTTTCCAGGAAACGGCCGATGTGCTGTTCAACTCCGCATACCTCGTGGAATTTGCGGTCATCCGCTCACATGCCGAGCAGGTGCTCGCCACCGTTCCGCGGAACTGCCCCGAATACAGCGAAGCGCACCGCCTGCTGACGTTCCTGCATTATTTCGTGCATGTTTCCGACAAGGAACTGCCCCCGACCTCGCTCATCCGCAGTTTCATCGACGCGTAAGGACGCATGTTCCGGGAAGACACCATCTGCGCCCCTGCGACGGCCATCGGTTCCGGCGCGATTTCTGTCATCCGGGTCAGCGGAGGTACGGCCTTGCCGCTTGTGGACGGGCTGGTCAAGCTGCGCCGGGGCACCTTGGCGGACGCCCCCGGTTTCACCGTCCGTTTCGGGGAAATCCCCGGGGTGGACGAAGTGCTGGTCACCGTCTTCCGGGCGCCCCATTCCTATACGGGCGAAGACGCCTGCGAGATTTCCTGCCATGCATCCCCCTATGTGGCCAACCGGATACTCGACCTGCTGTGCGACGCTGGCTGCCGGCTGGCGGAACCCGGGGAATTCACCCGGCGCGCCTTCCTCAACGGGAAACTGGACCTGGCGCAGGCGGAAGCCGTGGCGGATTTGATTGCAGCCTCGACACGCACCGCCCACCAAGTGGCACTCAGCCAGCTCAAAGGCGGTTATTCGGCAGAACTGCGGCAATTGCGAGACAAACTGGTCGAACTGTCCGCCTTGTTGGAACTGGAACTGGACTTCAGCGAAGAAGACGTGGAATTTGCCGACCGGGAACGCCTGCGCGCCCTGCTGGAGGAAACGATGGGGAAAGTGCAGCGGCTCGCCGACTCCTTCCAAACGGGGAACGCGGTGCGCAACGGCGTACCCGTCGCCATCATCGGAGCAGCCAATACCGGAAAGAGCACGCTGCTGAATGCCCTGCTCGGAGAAGAACGGGCCATCGTTTCCGACATGCCCGGAACAACCCGGGACACCGTGGAGGAATGTCTCGTACTGGACGGTATCCAATACCGCTTCATCGACACCGCCGGCCTGCGGGAAACCGATGATTCCGTCGAGCAGAAAGGCATCGAGCGCTCCATGGCCGCACTCCGCAAAGCACTGGTTGTCATCGGAGTCATCGACGCCAGCCAGCCGGGAATCGCCCAATTCGAGGCATGGAGCCAGCTGAAGGAACTCGTCCGACAGGCAGGCACCGGGCCCCTGATTGCCGTCCGCAACAAAATGGATATCTGCCTGGAGCCGTACCCGCTTGCCGGGGTGCTGGATTTGTCTGCCCGCACGGGGCTCGGACTCGGGGCATTGAAAGCGCGCATCTCCGAGGTCTTTTCCGCCCGCTGCGGAAGCGCTGGCATCAGCGGCCCTCATCCGGTCGCATCACCCGGGAACGCATCGGAAAGCGGTGCTTCTCCAGCAGCCCTGAAGACCGGGAAAAGCGACGACGTCTGGCCCGCCAAGACAAGTTCTTGCGCATCGGCAAAAGGGGCTGCTCCGGACCAGACAGCTGCCGCGACCGGGAACGCCCCGGAAACAGGAAATGATTCGCGGGAAGAAAAGGCCCAAGTCCTCTCCGCATCACCGACAGCCCCCCAAGCATACAACGCGGGATACCACGGAGAGGCTGCCGTCCTCGTCACCAACCGCCGCCACTACGAAGCCCTCCGCAAAGCTTCCGCCGCCCTGCAAGCCGTCCACACTTCCCTGCTCGCCGGTCTCGGCGCCGACCTCCTCGCCGAAGACCTCCGCGCCGCCATCTCCGCCATCGGCACCATCCTCGGCGAAACCATAACCCCCGATGAAGTCCTCGGCGAAATTTTCGGGAAGTTTTGCATCGGCAAATAGACACTTGTAACATATTGATTATCAATGAGTTGCCAAGTTTGCAAGAAACAAAATCAATTCGATTATCACATCGTTTATCAGTTAATATTTAGCGAATATCAATAAATATCTGTGGCGAGTTGTTCAGGTTTTGCTCAAATTTGAACCACATTTGTACCACAAGTTATTCGACAGGAAGAATTTCATTCCCCGTTCTTTTGCGTAACTCATTGATTTATTGATATTTGTAATAGCATTCATTGAATTGTCCTCGCAGAACTCCGAAAAGATGTTTCTCAAGGGCTTTCAGGGCTATTTTTGTGGATTTATCATCTTAGCCCCATAGCATTATATCCAACATTCTGTTCCATATTTGGTTGATCAAAAACCAATATTATGAAACGGAGACAATCTTTGATTGGCGGACTGGACAGGATACTGTCTGTCCGTGATGCATCCGATCTGCTGGCAATTCCAGCAGACGAATTGCTGAAGTTCTTTGCTGGCCAGCGTGAAATATCGCTGAGTAATCTCTTGAAACGGATCTGTCGATCCAATCCCATCTACCACTTCCCCATTGTCGGTGAACCCACCTATACCTACTTTTTATCACTCGCTTTTGTCTTCTAAGCGTGTTTGAAGTTGAATGATGTCTAGCCGAAGCGCAAGGTCAGACCCATGCGGAACTAACGGGGATTGTTCCTGGATTCGTTGTGCTGATAGTATGTATCAGTATAGGCGAGACCGGCATCAATTATCACCAAATCCAGTGTGTTATACAATGGCCGCTTCGGTACTTACTCATCTCTTGGTGATTATGCAAAAAGAAATGCCCTGGGTCAAATTCTCCCAGGGCACATCCGAAACATTATTTCTTCTTAGAAGATGACTTCTCTCTCTGTGAGAGGGCACTTCCCGCGATGCTTTTGGTCCGGGCACTGGAGCTTCCATCTTGAAGCGCCTTTGAAGCCTTGCTTGCCACTTTGGCAGACGTGACTTTCTTGGCCATATCAGAAGTTTTCCCGTCCTTTAGCGGGGGTCTTGTGGGGCTATTCCAAGCACCCGTTATACAATTGCCTGGATGTTGAAAACGGCTCAAAATAAGTGACTATCTTTCACTACCGATCGGTACCTCAAGGCAAAAGGCTCTCCCGTTTTTCGGATAAATCCTTTTTCCGTTTTTGTCAGTGATCCATCTTCGGAATATGAACTGATATCCAGGAGCCGGATTTCTGTGGTATTTCATAGCGTATCCTCTTGTTATAGGATTACACGTAAGTTTCCGCCAATGACCTAAGCGGAATCGAGGAGGAACCGAAAAATTTGGAGTTTTGCCGGGGGCAAAGTATATTTGCGAAAGAAAAACTAACTCGTTAAGGGCTTCCAATCCTAGAATTAGTTCATGGCGCAGGTTCCTACTTGCGCCTCTT
>JAGAFI010000003.1 GCA_017612675.1 Bacteroidales bacterium | reverse complement strand
CCAGGGCATCATCATGTTGGGCGGCATCGTGGCGGTCATTGCAGCAGTGCTGCAGGGACACGGCGGATTTGCCTCCGCCGTCGAGAAACTCTCGGCCGTCCCTTCCGAAGCGGCACCCTCCCTGCACGGGGCCTTCACTTCGTTCTTCGACCCCCAGCCCGTCTGGCTGCTGGGCGTCGTCCTGCTGACCTCGCTCGGCACCTGGGGCCTGCCCCAGATGGTGGGCAAGTTCTACGCCATCCGCGACGAGGCGGCCATCCGCAAGGGGACGTTCATTTCCACCTTCTTCGCCCTCGTGGTGGCGGGCGGCTGCTATTTCCTCGGCGGTTTCGGGCGCCTGTACGCCTCGTCCCTCGATTATACGTCTGCCGGCACGCCGGTCTATGACAGCATCGTCCCCTCGATGCTGTCAACCCTGCCGGACGTGATGATAGGCATCGTGATTATTCTCGTGCTGTCCGCGTCGATGTCCACGCTTTCTTCGCTGGTGCTGACGTCCGGCTCCACCCTGACCCTCGACGTCATCCGGCCTGCCGTGGCCCGTGTCCGGGGGCGGGAACTGGGGGAACGCGCCCAGTTGCGCTGGATTCGCGTCCTCGTGCTCTTTTTCGTGGCCGTCAGTTCGGTGCTGGCCATCGTGCAGGCCCGCAGTTCGGTCACGTTCATCGCCCAGCTGATGGGCATTTCCTGGGGCGCGCTCGCCGGGGCCTTCCTCGCCCCCTTCCTGTACGGGCTGTACTGGAAGCGTACCACCAGGGCGTCCGTCTGGGTGAGTTTCCTCTCCGGCGTGGGGGTGATGTGCGGCTGCATGTACTGCACGTTCACGGGCCAGGTGTTCCTGTCCCCGTATTTCACGTCGCCCATCAATGCGGGTGTGCTGGCGATGCTGCTCTCCCTTGTGCTGGTGCCGGTAGTCAGTGTCCTGACGCCGGCCTCCTCCCGGGAGGAAGTGGACGCCATGTTCTCCTGCTATGGCCATACGGTGACGGTGCGGGCCTCTACGGCGCTGGAAGATACGGTTGAGGGAGAATAACTTATGGAAGACAATCGAATGAAAAGAGCGTTGATTACCGGCGTGACCGGTCAGGACGGAAGCTACCTGTCCGAATTCCTGTTGGACAAGGGATATGAGGTGCATGGTGTCATCCGGCGCAGTTCCGTGGATTTCCGGGAGCGGATTTCCCATTTGGAAGGGCAGCCGCATTTCCACCTGCATTATGCGGATATGGGCGATTCGATGTCCATCGTGCAGGTCATCGGCAAAGTGCGCCCCGATGAAGTGTATAACCTGGCGGCCCAGAGCCACGTGCAGGTGTCATTCGACTCGCCGGAGTTTACGGCGGACGTGGATGCCGTGGGCGTGTTGCGGATTCTGGAGGCCATTCGTGCTTGCGGCCTGGAAAAAACATGCCGCATGTACCAGGCGTCCACCTCGGAACTCTACGGCAAGGTCGAGCAGGTGCCCCAGAATGAGGAAACGCCATTCCATCCCTACAGTCCCTATGCCGTGGCGAAACTGTACGGCTATTGGATTGTCAAGGAATACCGGGAGGCGTACGGGATGTATTGCTGCTCGGGCATCCTGTTCAACCACGAGTCCGAGCGCCGCGGGGAAACTTTCGTGACGCGCAAGATTACCCTTGCCGCCGCCCGCATCGCCCAGGGCCTGCAGGACTGCCTGTATCTGGGCAACCTCTCTTCGCTGCGCGACTGGGGCTATGCCCGGGACTATGTGGCCTGCATGTGGCTGATGCTCCAGCAGGATGCGCCGGACGATTATGTCATTGCCACGGGGGTCCAGCATTCGGTGCGCGAATTCGCCGCCCGGGCATTCCGGCGGGCGGGCATGGAACTTCGTTTCGAGGGTACGGGCCTGCAGGAGAAAGGCATCTGCGTGGATGGCCCTGCCGCGCTGGTCGGAAAGACCCTCGTGGCGGTCAGCCCGGATTTCTACCGGCCTACGGACGTCGTCAATCTTTGGGGAGACCCGGCGAAAGCCAAGGCGAAACTTGGGTGGAATCCCGGCAAAACTTCTTTTGAAACCTTGGTGGACCTGATGGTGGACGCCGATATGGCGAAAGTGGCGGCGGAGGGCGCGGCGATGAAAGTCCGGACCAACCTGGCAGAATATTTGGAGAAAGGTATCGTGAAATAAAGACACATGGAAAGGCACGCGAAAATCTACGTGGCCGGGCACCGGGGCATGGTGGGGTCGGCCATCGTCCGGGAACTGGAACGCCAGGGCTATGACAACATCGTGACGCGGACCCACGCGGAACTGGATTTGTGCCGTCAGGACGCGGTGGAAGCGTTTTTTGCCGCCGAAAAGCCGGCGTATGTGTTTCTCGCGGCGGCCAAGGTGGGCGGCATCGTGGCCAACCGGGACGCGCCGGCCGATTTCATGTACCGGAACATGATGCTGGAGATGAACGTGATTCATGCCGCGTGGCAAAACGGCTGCCGGAAACTCGAATTCCTCGGCTCCAGCTGCATCTATCCCCGCCTTGCGCCCCAGCCGATGCCCGAAAGCTGCCTGCTGACCGGTGCGCTGGAGCAGACCAACGAGGCGTATGCCCTTGCGAAAATCAGCGGGCTGAAGTATTGCAGTTACCTGAACCGCCAGTACGGGACGGATTTCATCAGCGTGATGCCGACCAACCTGTACGGCCCCAACGACAACTACCATCCGGAACATTCCCATGTCCTGCCGGCCCTGATCCGGCGTTTCCACGAAGCGAAGGAGTCCCATGCCCCTTATGTTGTCTGCTGGGGGGATGGCTCGCCCCTGCGCGAATTCCTGTATGTGGATGACTTGGCCAACCTTTGCGTGTTCCTGATGAACCACTATTCCGGGGATGAAACGGTCAATGCCGGAACGGGTGAGGAATTGAGTATCAGGGATTTGACGGAACTGGTGGCCCGGGTGGTGGGATATACGGGCGAAATCCGCTGGGACCCTTCGCGCCCCAACGGGACGCCGCGCAAGTTGCTGGATGTTTCCAAGGCCGCTGCGCTCGGCTGGCGGGCGAAAACCCCGCTGGAAGAAGGCATCCGCTTGAGTTATGAAGATTTTTTACACAATCCCGTCCGTGCGGAAAGATAGCATATGAACATTTGGATTTTACTGTTGCTGGTCATGGGGGCGTCCCTGCTGGTGCAGGCGACCCTCCAGCGGCGTTTTGACAAGTATTCCCGCGTACCCTCCACCGGGGGGTTGAGCGGCGCCGACGTCGCCCGCCGGATGCTGCAGGCGCATGGTATTACCGATGTACAGGTGGTTTCCATACCGGGACGGCTGACAGACCACTATAATCCGCAGGATAAGACCTTGAACCTCAGCGAGGGCGTCTATGCCAAGCGGAATGTCGCCGCGCTGGCCGTGGCTGCCCACGAGACGGGGCATGCCATCCAGCACGCGCAGGGCTATGCACCGCTGCGTATGCGGAGTGCGCTGGTGCCCGTCGTGACCTTCGCCAGCAATACGGTACAATGGGTGCTGCTCGCCGGCATCCTGATGCTCAAGACTTTCCCGGCTTTGATTTGGATAGGCATCGCCCTCTTTGCGGTGACGACGCTGTTCAGTTTCATCACCCTGCCGGTGGAGGTGGATGCCAGCCGCCGGGCGGTGCAGTGGCTGGAAGGGGCGGGCCTTGTGCAGGGGGAATCCCGGGACATGGCCGCCGACGCCCTGCATTGGGCCGCCTATACCTATGTGATAGCCGCCCTCGGCTCGCTGGCGACCCTGCTGTATTATATTTCAATCGCTTCCAACCGGCGATAGAACAAGACGCTGCGCGATGCTGGAAATCGTATATTTGGATGCTTCGTCCATGGGCAATGCTTCCCTTGAGCCAATCCGGGCACTGGGGCATCTGGTGACGTGGCCGCTTTCGACGCCTTCCGAAGCGCTGGTGCGCGTCCGCGATGCGGATGTGCTGATTGTGAACAAGGTGCGGGTGACAGACGAACTGATGGCTGCCGCCCCCCGGCTCAAACTGGTCTGCGAGGCAGCCACGGGTGTGAACAACATCGATTTGGAGGCGGCGGCGCGCCGGGGGATTCCGGTGCGGAACGTGGCGGGTTATTCCACCGAAGCCGTGGTGCAGCTGACCTTTGCCCAATTGCTGGCGCTGCTGTGCGGAACGGCGTATTTCGACGCGGAGGTCAAGGACGGCACCTATTCTGCGGGCTCCCTGTTTACAGACATCTCCCGCCCCTTCCCTGAACTGTCCGGCAAGACGCTGGGCATCATCGGGATGGGAACCATCGGAAAGAGAGTCGCGGCGATTGCCGGGGCTTTCGGGATGCGGGTGGTATATTATTCGACGTCCGGCACGTCCCATTGCCGGGATTATCCGAGCCTGCCGCTGGCGGACCTGCTCGCGCAGGCGGATGTCGTCAGCATCCATGCTCCCCTGAACGGGAATACCGCCGGGCTGCTGGGCCCCGCGCAGTTGCGGAGGATGAAGCCGGGCGCCGTGCTGCTGAACATGGCGCGGGGCGGGATTGTGGACGAGGCGGCGCTGGCACGCGCCCTTGACGAGGGATGGATTGCGGGCGCTGCCGTGGACGTGTTCACGACAGAACCCCTGCCTGCCGGCCATCCGTTCTTGCATCTCGCGCATCCGGAGCGGCTCCTGCTGTCGCCGCATGTCGCGTGGGCGAGCCGGGAAGCGCTGGCGCGTCTGGTACAAGGCATCGCAACGAACATAGAACAATATTTCCGTAACGAAACAAACATACGATAACATGGCACTGATTAAATCAATTTCTGGCATTCGCGGCACCATCGGCGGGCCGCAGGGAGAAGGACTCACGCCTGTGGATATTCTCAAATTCACCTATGCTTATTGCCATTGCCTGCGGCAGCGCAAGCAGCCGAATCAGGGCGGACGCTACAAAGTGGTCGTCGGCCGGGACGCCCGCATCAGCGGGGAAATGGTGGAGCAACTGGTCTGCGGTACCCTCGTCGCGTGCGGCATGGATGTCGTCAAGTGTGGTTTTGCCAGCACGCCGACCACCGAAATGGCCGTCATTTTCTCCGGTGCAGACGGCGGGATTATCCTGACGGCCAGCCACAATCCCCGGCAATGGAACGCGTTGAAACTGCTTAACGAGAAAGGTGAATTCCTGACTGCCGCCGAAGGACAGGCCATTCTGGACTGTGCGGAAAAGGGCGATTTCTGCTTCGCGGACGTGGACAATCTGGGCGTCATCGAAGAATGTGACTATACGGACGCCCACATCGACGCGGTGCTGGCGTTGGAGGCCGTGGATGCGGAAGCCATCCGCAAGGCCGGCTTCAAAGTGGTGCTGGACAGCATCAATTCCGTGGGCGGCATCATCATGCCCCGCCTGCTGAAGCGCCTGGGGGTGGAATGTATCGTGCTGAACGGCGAGCCGACGGGCGATTTTGCCCACAATCCCGAGCCGCTGCCGAAGAACCTGACGGACTTGAGCGAAACCGTGGTGCGCGAAAAGGCCGACCTTGGCATCAGCGTCGATCCCGACGTGGACCGGCTGGCGTTCATCTGCGAGAACGGTGAACCCTTCGTGGAAGAATATACCCTCGTGGCCGTGGTGGACCACCTGCTGGACGA
The DNA here is from genome assembly GCA_017612675.1 of Bacteroidales bacterium. GTDB lineage: Bacteria > Bacteroidota > Bacteroidia > Bacteroidales > UBA932 > Cryptobacteroides. The sequence goes on along the minus strand of JAGAFI010000003.1, from coordinate 1,298 downwards.
TGCCGTGAAAAAAGGCGTCAAGCCCCTGCATACCGTTTCCAACCTCAGTTCCAGCCGGGCGCTGCGGGATGTGACCGAGGCGCACGGCGGCACCTATTTCGCCGCTGCGGTGGGAGAGGTGAACGTCACGACCAAGATGCACGAGGTCGGCGCGCTGATTGGCGGCGAGGGCAACGGAGGCGTCATATATCCCGCCGCCCATACGGGACGGGATGCGATGGTGGGCGTCGCGCTCTTCCTGAGCCGTTTGGCGCACCTGCGGATGACGGCCAGCGCCTACAAGGCCACCTTGCCGCAATATGCCATCGCGAAGAACCGCATCGACCTCAGTGACGCGGCGATGATTGACCGCATCATGGAAGCGATGAAGGAGCATTACAAAGCGGAGAAAATCAATACCATCGATGGCGTGAAAATCGATTTCGAGGCCACCCGCCGCTGGGTACACCTGCGCAAATCGAACACCGAGCCCATCATCCGCATCTATTCGGAAGCCCCTACGGAAGCCGAGGCGCAGGCCCTCGCCGACGAAGTCATCGCCATCGCCCAAAGTATTCTGGCATAGGATGTTCAGTTTCCGCACAACACCCCTTGAGGACCAGCTCGACAAAAGTTTGTTCGAGGGGCAGGTGGCGTGCTTCTGCACCCAGAATTGCTGGAACAGCCGGACGGGGCGCTATGTGGACGAACTTTTCCGGGAACGGGGAAACCTGCGGACGGTGTTCCGGCCCCGGGAAGCGGAACTGACGCCCGGCACCAACCACATCGACTTTTCTGCGGAGGCGCTGGAAGGCTTGTCCGCCGTCATCGTCGAAATCCAGGATGTGGGCAGCCGCTATTTCAACTATACCCGGGACGTGATGCGCCTCCTGAGTTTTCGGGCCCGGATGGAAGAGGGGCCCGCCGTATATGTGGTGGACCACATCAATCCGGCGGGGCGTATCGTCGAGGGAACGGTTCCTGCCCTGGAAACGGACCCGTGGACGCCGAAAGTCGCCCACCGGCACGGGCTGACCCTCGGGGAGTTGTGCCATCTGTACTGCAATGAAATCGGGGCGAAATTTCCCCTGCACATCATCTCCGCTGCGGTGTCGGACGTGGGACGCGACCTGCTGCCCTGGACCATCGCCCCGGCGTCCGATATCCCCGGCCTGTTTACCTGTGACCTGTACAGCGGCGGCGGCTTGTGGAACAACACGACCGTGACGCCCGGCATCGGCACGGCACGGCCCTACGAGTACATCGGCGCGCCCTTCGTACGCCCGGGACTGCCCGTGGACCTGCCCATCGTAGAGGGT
>JAGAFI010000036.1 GCA_017612675.1 Bacteroidales bacterium | reverse complement strand
TGCACGATTTTGACCAGCAGCTGCTGGGGCTTGACGGCGGTCAGCACATGGGCGCCCATCGCTTTCTGCTTGACCCGGTCGCAGAACTCCTTCGCCACCTTGTAACTCACGTCGGCGTCCAGCAACGCCCGGCGGATTTCCTTCAAGGTTTCGGCCACGTTGACTTCGGTGATTTTGCCCTCACCTTTCAGGATTTTGAAAGAACGCTCCAGGCGGTCCGATAAATTTTCAAACATATTTCATCAAAAATTCTTATCTTCGGTTACAAAAGTACGAAAATTATGGAAAAGTTCTCCCTGTGGACACGGCTGCGCCTCCTCCTGGCGGACCTGCGGCACACGGACCGGATACAGCGCCGGATGGATGCACGCACCCGCGCTGCCATACGGGAATGGACGGCGCGGAAAGCCTACTGCGAAGCCGCCACCATGGAGGAGGTCGCCAGCACGATGGGCATTTCAAAGGAACAGCTTTCCTGGTATTTCCGCCACCGTGTGCGAAAAACTTTCCTGCAATGGCGCAAGGAACTCCGCATCCGGGAAGCCCAGGATATCATGCGGAAACGACCGGCGTTGCCCGCATCCCGGATAGCCGCGGAAGTCGGCATCATGGACAAAGGGAACTTCCGCCGCCAGTTCCGGGAAATCACGGGCATGAACCCCGCCGAATGGCGCCTACGGAAATAAGAGCCGCATATCCGCATCCAGCAGGGGCGCCGCAACGGCCTCGGGGACGAACTGCCAGTGGCCGATGACACGGCTGTTCCGGATATCCGCCGCACGCACCGCCGCACGGCTGCCGATGAAGTCCAGGATGAAGTCGCGGATTTCCTTGTGGCGGGACACGATGCGTCCCGAAGCGTCTTTCAATCCCGTACCGGCCTCGATGATGCCCCCGCCGCCGTTGGCGCGATAGGAGGTCATGGCCACCTGATACCAGGCATCCTCCGAAAACGGCGTCCCGTCCGCCATCGACAGGATGCGAATCCGCGAACCGGCAGGTTTCGTCACGTCCACGGTATAGCAAAGCCCCCCGGCAGAATCAAAATTGTAGGAACGCTGTTCGAAAGACCAGCGCGGCGCCCCGGTCCGGGCGTCCGGTTTGTCCTGGATGCGCAGGACATGCCGCCCGTCGTAACGAATCCAATTGTCATAGGAATATTCGAGGCAAGCACGGATTTCGCTTCCCTTCAGGCGCAACACGAACAACTGGTTTTCAAATGGATAAATCGTAAACATATCATGGAAAACCAATTCGCCTCCCCGCACCTGCCCGTCGTATGTCAGCGGGGCGGCGAAGGAGACCTGCACCCCGGGCACGCCCAACTGGACGGTGTGCAGCAGGTTGACGTAATCGCACATGCCCCGGTAGGCGTCCCGCGTGCGCAGGGACGGCTCCAGCACGCCGACTTTCCGGTTCGTGAACGCCTTCACCGCTTCGAATTGCGTGCGGAACCGCCTGCAAAGCGCCGTATCCACTTTCCGCTTGTCCAAACGGACGGTCTCGGCGGAGACCTCCCGCACCCGGCGGCCCTGCAGCCGGATGACGGCATGTCCGACATACCCGGCCCGGGCCCCGCCATTCAACAGGCAGCAACCCGGTTTGGACGCCACATAGGGGCGGTGGTCATGGGCGCAGACCAGCACCTGCACCCCTTTCAACGATTTGAATATGTCCAATCCCTGGCTCTCCAGCGAACTGCCGTCCCCGCTGCCGGTCCCGGAATGCACCACCACCAGCACGACATCCGGCTTCAAGGCGGCCCGCAGGCGGTTCACCCGGCGCTGCACCAGCGGCACCAGCGAGGCAAAACGCATGCCCCGCCACAGTTCCTCATCCAGCCACCCGGCGATATTGGCGTTGTCATAGCCCAATACCAGCACTTTCAAGCGCCCTTTCTGCAGCAGGGCGTATTCGGGGAAATACAAACCGCCGGAAGGCGTGAAGGCATTGCCCGCCAGCCAGGGGATGCCCAGCGCGCGCATCTGGTCGTTTACCCGGTCATAGACCGCATGGGAGGCCTCGATGTCGTGGTTTCCCAGCACACAGGCATCATAGCCCATTTCCTTGGCAAGCAGGGGATACACATGCGGTTCGTCCACCGCCACGTAATTATAGTAATACGCGGCATTGTCCCCTTGCAGGCAATCCCCGGCATCCAGCAGCACGACGGCGTCTTCCCCCACCGCAGCCCGCAGGCTGTCCACATACCATTTGACGGACATCAGGCTCGGGCGCAGGCCGCCCCCGACATAAGAATCCGGAAAGAAACAGCCGTGGACGTCTCCCGTCGTCACGACATGCAGCGCTTCCTGCGCGGTGCCCCGCCATGGCAGCAGCCACAGCAGCAGGAGGAACAAAACTCTTTTCATCATGTACAAAAATAAGATTTTTTAATATATTTGCCACCAAAAAACGCCACATAAGATGAACAGTTTGCAATTTCTGGCGGCTTTTGCCGCGTGTACGGTCCTGGGATGCAGTTGCGGAAAAACGCCGGTCCCCGACGACCCCGAAGTGCCTGAGAAGCAGGCGGAAGTGAATATGGCCACGTTCAACATCCGGCTGGATACGACCAGCGACACCGAGGAAAAAGACTGGGGTGCGCGCAAGGCCAACTGCGCCGACCTCGTGCAGAAATACGGCTTCGACGTGTTCGGCATGCAGGAGGTGCTGGCCAACCAGCAGGCCGACCTGCGCAGCCTGCTGCCCGGCTACTGTTTCAACTTCGTCGGCAGGAACGACGGCACGAACGGAGAAGCCGTCGGCATCGCCTACAATCCCGAAAGAATCGAGCCCGTGGAGCAAGGACGCTTCTGGCTTTCCTCTACCCCGGACGTACCGTCCAACTCCCTGGAATGGGGCGGCATGACCCGGCGCCGGGTCGCCGTCTGGATGCGGCTCCGGGACAAGGCCTCCCGCAAGGAATTCTATTTCCTCGCAACCCACCTGGAAGTCAACAACAACGGCAACGATTACAGCGGCGTCCGGGAGAAATCCGCCCGGCTCATCATGGACAGGATGCAGGCGGAAGCCACGGACGGCACGCCCGTTTTCATCGTGGGGGATTTCAATCCCGCCAAATCCGACGAAGCGGCGCTGGAGGCTTTCCGGACGGTATATGCCGACGCATTCCGCGTGGCGGAGGAAGGGGGATTCCGCGAAGGGCCCCGGGCCACGTTCAACGGATTCAACAAGAATGCGGACATGACCCGGGATTCACGTCCCGACATCGTCTTCTACACCCCTTCCGTCACCCTGCAGCGCTACATCGCCATCGACGACCGCTATGACGGGAACTGGCCGTCCGACCATATCCCGGTGCTGGTGAAGATGTCCTGGTAAGGGAAACTTACCCTTCCCACTTCCGGAAGGCGATGCAGGCATTGTGCCCGCCGAAGCCGAAAGAGTTGCTGATGCCGAGGGTCAGGTCGGCCTTCAGGGCGGTCAGCGGCGTGTAGTCAAGATCACATTCGGGATCCGGTGCATCCAGGTTGATGGTCGGCGGCACGACACCGTCCCGCAAGGCCAGCACCGTGGCGACCGCCTCCGCCGCACCCGCCGCACCGAGCATATGCCCGTGCATCGATTTGGTGGAACTGATGTGGCAGCGGGGAGCGAAATCTCCGAAAGCCAGCTTGCAGGCAAGGGTTTCCGCGACGTCGTTCAGGCGCGTCCCCGTACCGTGTGCATTGACATAGACGCAGTCTTTCTGCGGGTCGAACCCGGCCCCCGCGAGGGCCAGCCGGATACAGGCAGCCTGGGTGGTGCCGTCCGGCCTCGGAGCCGTGGCGTTATAGGCGTCACACGTGCTGCCGTA
>JAGAFI010000035.1 GCA_017612675.1 Bacteroidales bacterium | reverse complement strand
GCTTTTGCGAAGCAGTATGTGCGGGAGGACGTGGCCTTGCATGGGTCGGCGTGGCGTTATTGGTGGACGCATCGCTCGGCGTGCGGGCTGTCTGTTCCGGAGGTCTTCCTGCAGATTATGAAAGGTCTGAAAGAGCATTTGCGATGCGCATCCTGATTTATTCCATCCCCTCGTATGCGGACGGAGATTTTCCGCTTATCCGGGCGCTGCGCGAAGCGGGGCACGAGGTATGGTATATCGTGCGGCTTGCGCCTTTTTTCATGCATACGACGCTATTTGACATAGAACGGATGGACGCCCGGTCTGCGGTGCTGCCGGCATCGGTCTATCCGGAACTGTCCCGCTGGGGGGATTATATTGACTTAGAACGCAGTTTCGTGTCCAATGATGCGGTCGGCAGGACCGGGTTCCGGTCTTTCCGCCTTTTCCTGCAGGAGATGCGCCTTGTGCGCCGCATTGCCCCGGATGTGGTGCAGCATGTGGGGATTCCGTTCCTCTTTCAGTTCTGGATGTTGTGGAAGTATCGCCGCAAGGCCGTTTGTGTCATCCATGACCCGCTGCCGCATTCCGGGGAGAAATCTTTCCGGGATACTTGGAAACGCCGGGCACTGGCCTGGATTGTGCCCAAGTTCATCCTGCTCAACCGTGTGCAGACGGAAAGTTTTTGCCGGGTTTCCCGGGTTCCCGCCGGACGGGTGTTCCACGCCGCGCTGGGCCCTTTGGATTACTATCGCCGCTTTGGTACCGGCGTGTCTCCGGAAAAGGGCCCGTACATCTTGTTTTTCGGACGCTTCTCTCCGTATAAGGGGATTGATATCGCGCTGGAGGCCTTTCTTGCCGTGCGGGATGCCTGTCCGGATGTCCGCCTGCTGGTGGCCGGTGCCGGGCCGCTCTGTTTTGCCTGGCCGCCCGCCGGGGGTGAGGCCGGGATTCACCTGATTCACCGCTACCTGACCTTGGACGAACTGGCGGATGCCGTGTCCCATGCCTTGTTCGTGGTCTGCCCTTATACGGATGCGACCCAGAGCGGGGTGGTGCAGACGGCGTTTGCGCTGGGAACGCCGGTCGTGGCCACGGCGGTGGGAAACCTGCCTGTGGATGTCGAAGACGGCCGTTGCGGGCTGGTTGTTCCGCCGCGGAATCCGGAAGCGCTCGCGGCGGCGTTCCGCCGCTTGCTGGACGACCCGGCGCTGCTTGCGCAGATGCGGGAGAACATCCGCTTCGATGCGGAAAACGGGCGCCATTCGTGGAAGCGGATAGTGGAACAATATATCCGGGCCTATCAGGCATAGCGTATGCGGATTCTGGTACTTTCTTTTTCCCTGACAAGCGGCGGTGCGGAACGCTTCGTGGTGGACTTGTGCAATGCGCTGTCCGCTGCCCATGAAGTGACGCTGCTCACGTCCAACGATGATGCCGCCGGCTCGAATGCCTGCTACCGGGAAGAGTTGCTGCCGGCGGTCTCCTACCGCAACCTGCATGCTGCTTCCGGGCACGCGCCCAAGGCCCTGCGGGGGATTCTGCGCACGGTGCGGGAACTGCGTCCCGACATCGTACATGCCCATTCCGACCTCGTGCAGCTGCTGTTGCCCGCCCTGCTCGTGTCCGGGGTAAAATACGTGCATACCCTGCATAATGTGGCCGGTTTTTTCCTGCCCCATACATGGCTCCGGCCTTTGTTCCGGGCTTTTTACCGCAGGCGGGTCATCCCCGTCACCATTTCCCGGGTCTGTTCGGAATCGTATCATGCGGTTTTCGGCCTGGACAATGACCATCTGATTCCCAATGGTCGCGCGGCGTTGCGGACAAGTCCGCAGCGGGAGACGCTTCGTGCGGAATTGGCGGCGTTCAAGGCGGGCCGGCCGCTTTTCCTGCATCTGGCGCGCTACAGCCCGCAGAAAAACCAGGCCATGCTCTTCGAGGCCTTTGCCGCCGTGCCGGATGCCCGGCTGCTGGTGCTGGGGCGGGATTATCCGGCGGAACTGGTGCAGCGTCTGTCCGGGGAGCGCATCCGCTTTGCCGGGGAGCGGACCAACGTGGCGGATTACCTGTCCTGCGCCGATTACTTCGTCTTGTCTTCCCTGTTCGAAGGCCTGCCGATTTCCTTGCTGGAAGCGATGGCCTTTGGGCTGGTGAGCGTTTCCACGCCCGCCGGCGGGGTGGTGGATGTCATCCGGGATGGGGAGAACGGTTTTCTGGCGGCGGATTTCAGTGCCGCTTCCCTGGCTGCGGCGATGCGGCGGGCGCTTTCCTGTCCCCTTGACCGGCAGGCGATTATGCAGGAATACCAGGAAAAATACGCGATGGAGACCTGTGCCGCCCGCTATGAGCAGTTGTTTGCGGAAACATGAAACGGTTTTTGCCACATATGGCCGTGTTGCCGGTTTTGTTGTGCTTTGTCCTGCCGGGGCGGGCCGGGACGCCGTTGCGCCCGGAGTCCTTCGGGGCATCCGGGGACGGTCTGTCCGATGATGCTCCGGCGTTCAACCGCTGTTTTGCCGAAGGCAGGCCGGTCGCCCTGACGGCAGGCAAGACCTATCGCCTGAAAACGCGCCTGCAGGCCATCCATACCGAGAACTTCGAGCTGCAAGGCAACGGGGCGCGCCTCATCGTGGATGCGGATTACCCGCTGGACCGCTACGCGCATATTTTCCATTTTGATACCGATGCACATCCGCAAGGTTCTTTCGTGATGACGGATTTGCAGGCCGAATACTTGCCGGGACAGAAGTTCGCGGATTCCCTGGCCGTCGGGGACAGCTATTTCATCTTTCTGGACAACTGCCGGCAGGCGCGTCTGTCTCGTGTGAGCCTGGATACGCCGTCCCGTTACAACAACTTGACCTTTTTCGCCACATTCGGGACCTCCCGGCTGGAGATGGAAGCGTGTTCCGTCCGGCTCAACACCCTTTCCCGGCAGGGCGGCTGCGTCTGGGTGATGAACCGCTATTGTGCCGACACCGACATCCGGATGCACGCTTGCCGTTTTGAACATGATGCGCGGGACGAGGCCGTCTGCTTTGCCGCCGTCGATTTGTGGCAGTTGCCCGGTTGCCGCATCCGGGCGCTCGTCGAAGACTGTACTTTCCGTTCTGCCTGCACGGGGCCGTCTTCCGGTTTTCTGATTCATTATAATCATGCCCCGGCCTTGGCTGATATCCGGGTGACATACAGGCGCTGCCGTTTTGAAGCTGCCGGACGGGAAAGCCGGAAAATCCTGTCCTGCCAGACCGGGGAGCAACCGGGCGTCCGCTATGCCGTGCTGGCGTCCCGTTTTGAGGATTGTGTTTTCGACTATCGTTTCTCCCGTTCCCATGATACGGGGCTTCTGGGCTTGCCGTTCCGGCGGGCCGGTGTCCCGGTGGAAGATTGTCTCATGGATTTTCGCCGCTGCCGCTTCACCCTGCGGGGCATCCGTCCGCTGATTGGTGACCGGGACGGGGAACGGATGGGCTGTTACCGCTTCCGCCGTTGCCGGATCGATGCGGATGCGGCGCCCTTCACCAAACAGTACAATGTGCATGAAAGCGATATCTATCTTGGCTGGAATCGTGTGAAAATGAAAAAGTTGTATTGATTATGCGGGTTTTGCTCTGCAACAAATTCTATTACCGCCGGGGCGGGGACTGCACCTATACCTTGAATCTTGAGTCCCTGCTGCGGGCGTCCGGCCATGACGTGGCCGTGTTTGCCATGGAAACCCCGGAGGCCCTGGAGACAAGCTGGCGGTCCTATTTCCCTGCGGAAGTGGATTTCGCTTCGGCCCGGGGAAAGCTGCGCCTGCTGGCCCGCAGCCTGGGACTGGGGGACGTGCGGACGCGCTTTGTCCGCCTGCTGGAAGATTTCCGTCCCGATGTGGTACACCTGAACAATATCCACACCCAGTTGTCCCCGGTCCTGGCGGAACTGGCGCACCGGCGGGGCATCCGGGTTGTCTGGACGCTGCACGACTACAAGCTGCTCTGCCCGCGTTACGACTGCCTGCGCCGCGGGGAGACTGTCTGTGAAAGCTGCTTTGCGGGCAAATGGCCCGTTCTTCGTCATGCCTGCATGAAGAACTCATTGGCGGCCAGTGCCATGGCGTGGCTGGAAGCGGTCACCTGGCACCGCCGGCGCCTCGTTGCCTGCACGGACCGTTTCATCTGCCCCAGCGCATTCATGGCGGAAAAAATGGCGCAGGGGGGCTTCCCGGCGGAAAAACTGACCACGTGCTGCAATTTTACGGATACGGCGGCCTGCGTGCGGGAGGACTATGCCGTGCGCGGGGACTATTATTGTTATGTGGGACGCCTGAGCCACGAAAAAGGGATGGAAACCCTGGTCGGGGTCGCTTCCCGCCTGCCGCACCCGTTGGTGGTTGTCGGGGACGGCCCGCTGCGGGAGACGCTTCCCGAAGCCCCGAACATTACCTATACGGGCCGCAAGGACTGGGCGGATATCAAACGGATTGTGGGGGAAGCGCGTTTCCTCGTCATTCCGTCCGAGTGGTATGAAAACAACCCGCTCTCCGTCATCGAGGCGCTGTGCCTGGGTACGCCGGTGCTCGGGGCGGCCATCGGCGGCATTCCCGAATTGATAGAATCCGGTGTCAGCGGGATGACTTTTTCCGCCGGGGATGCGGAAAGCCTGTCTGCCGGCATTGCCGCCATGTATGCGGCGGATTTCTCCTATGCGGACATCGCCCGTGCCGCGCAGGCACGTTTTTCGCCAGCGTCCTATTGTGCCCATTTGATGAACCTGTACCAAAACGCCTGACAAATGCCTGAAAAGAAACTCAACGGTACCGTTATCGTGACCTACCGCTGCAATGCGCGGTGTACGATGTGCAACCGATACAAAGCCCCCTCCAGGCCGGAGGAAGAGATTTCCGTGGAGACCATCCGCAAGCTTCCCCGGATGTATTTCACCAACATTACCGGCGGCGAGCCTTTCATCCGGGAGGATTTGCCGGAGATTGTCCGTGCCTTGTATGAACGCTCCGACCGGATTGTCATCAGCACCAACGGCTTCTTTACGGAACGCATCGTGGCCCTGTGCCGGGAATTTCCCCAAATCGGCATCCGCATCAGCATCGAGGGGCTGGAAAAGACCAACAATGAAATCCGGGGGCTGGAGAACGGCTACCAGCGGGGCTATACGACCTTGAAGACCTTGCGCGAGATGGGGATGAAAGATGTCGGTTTCGGCATGACCGTGCAGGACAAGAATGCCCCGGACCTCGTGCCGCTGTATAAAATCAGCGAGGAACTGGGGCTGGAATTTGCGACGGCGAGCCTGCACAACAGTTTCTATTTCGTGGAGGCGAAGAACATCATCCACGACCGGCCCATGGTGGCGGGACATTTCGAAGCGCTCGTGAACGAACTGCTGGCCTCGCGCAGTCCCAAAAAGTGGTTCCGGGCCTATTTCAACCACGGGCTCATCAATTATATCTACGGCCAGAAGCGCCTGTTGCCCTGCGACATGAGTTTCGATACTTTTTTCATCGACCCGTATGCCGACGTGATGCCCTGCAACGGCACCAAGGACAAACTGGTAATGGGCAACCTCAACCGCCAGCGCTGGGAGGAACTCTGGAACTCACCGGAAGCGGAGGCGGTGCGGAAAGCCGTGCGTTGCTGCGACCGGAATTGCTGGATGATAGGCTCTGTCAGTCCGGCCATGCACAAATACATCTGGAAACCGGCCTGGTGGGTGCTGCGGCACAAGCTCAAGCCCGGCAAGAAATATTCGATGTACGAAATCCCGGCAGTATGTGACTATCGCGACGGCAAAGTGACGAAAGCGCAGCTGGACGCCCTGTCCACCTGCGACCTGAACGCGGAGGCCCATGACGGATTGAAGAAATGAAAGTCGTTGTTACCGGTACCCGGGGGATTCCGGGTGTGATGGGCGGGGTGGAGACGCATTGCGAGGAACTCTGTCCGCGGCTGGCGGCGCGTGGGGTGGACATGACCGTCGTCCGCCGCAGCCTGTATGTGTCGGACGGCCTGGCGGCGTGGAACGGTGTCCGGCTGCACGATATCCCCACCCCGAAGAAAAAGGCCTTCGAGGCCATCATCCATACGTGGCGCGCCATCAATTTCGCTGCCCG
>JAGAFI010000034.1 GCA_017612675.1 Bacteroidales bacterium | reverse complement strand
GGCGCACGCCGCAGCCGTGCAGCGGGGTATACACGATCTTGATGTCCCCGTGCCGGGCGCAGGATTCCGGGCTGAGCGAGAGGGACAGCAAGTCGGACAGGTATCGCTCGTCCACTTCCCGGCCCAGCAGTTCGATGCTCCCGCAGCGCAGGTCCGACTTGAATTTCACTTGGGCGGGCGTGGTGATTTTCGCCACTTCCGCCACGATTTCCTTGTCCACGGGCGCGGTCACCTGCCCGCCGTCCGACCACGACACCTTGTAGCCGTTGTATTCCTTGGGGTTGTGCGAGGCCGTAATCATAATGCCCGCCACGGCCCCTTTCAGGCGCACGGCGTAACTCATTTCCGGCGTCGGACGGATGTTTTCGAAAATACTGACATGGATGCCGTTGGCAGACAGGACATCCGCGGTAATCCGCGCAAATTCCTTGCTGTGGTTGCGGGAGTCATAGGAAACGACCACCCGCAAATCATCCTGCTGCGGGCAGTGCGCGAGGATGTAATTGGCAAGGCCCTGTGTCGCCATCCCCACGGTGTATTTGTTCATCCGGTTGGTGCCCACGCCCATGATGCCGCGCAGGCCGCCGGTGCCGAATTCAAGGTTCTTGTAAAAAGCGTCTTCCAACGCCGCAGGGTCGCTGTTCCGCAGTTCGATAATCTGCGTTTTCGTGGCCGGATCGAAATCGCCCTCCAGCCAGCTGCGCATCGCAAGTTCGTAAGGTTCCATATTCTTTTCCTGACAACTTTTCAAATATACGCGATTTCCGCGGCTTTCACAAGCGCACGTTACAAAAGACCCACGCGACGGTAAATTTCGTCCACCCGGGTAAAATAGTAATCCAGCGTGAAACAGGCCTCGATTTCCTCCGGCGCGAGCCCCACGGAACCGGACAGCAGGCTCCGGAACGGAACATGCTCCGCCCAGGCGCGCATGGCGAGCGGCTGCACGGTGTCATAGGCATCCTCTCGAGACAGCCCCTTGTCTATCAAGGCATTCATCACGCGCTGCGCGAAAATTACGCCGTCCGTACGGTAGATGTTCGCCCGCATGTTGTCGGGATAGACCACGAGGTTTTCCAGGATGGAAGCCAGGCGGCAGAGCATATAATCCAGCAACTGCGCAGCGTCGGGCAGGATGATGCGCTCCGTACTGGAATGGGAGATGTCCCTTTCGTGCCAGAGCGCCACATTTTCCTGGAAAGAAAGCATGTAGCCGCGCATGACCCGGGCACAGCCGCAGATGTTCTCGCTGCCGATGGGATTGCGCTTGTGGGGCATGGCGGACGAGCCTTTCTGCCCCTTGGAGAAGCATTCCTCCGCTTCCCGGATTTCCGTCCGCTGCAGGGAACGCACTTCCGTCGCCATCTGTTCCAGCGTGGAAGCGATGAGCGAAAGCGTGGACAGGTAGAAAGCATGGCGGTCCCGCTGGAGCACCTGCGTGGAGATGCGGGCGCTTTCCAGTCCCAGCCGTTCACACACATAGTCCTGCACGAATGGCGGAATGTTGGCGAAATTGCCCACCGCACCGCTGATTTTCCCGGCTTCCACCCCTTTGGCGGCCATTTCGAACCGGGCCATGTTGCGTTTCATTTCCTCGTACCAGAGCGCCCATTTCAACCCGAAACTGGTGATGTCGGCGTGGATGCCGTGGGTACGCCCGATACAGGGGGTGTCCTTAAATTCCAGTGCCCGTTTCTTCAGGACGGCCATCAGCGCGGAGATGTCCTGCCGGAGAATGGCGTCGGCCTGCCGGAACAGGATGCCGTTTGCGGTATCGACCACATCCGTGGACGTCAGGCCGTAATGCACCCATTTCCGTTCCTCCCCCAGCCCTTCGCTGACGCAGCGGGTAAATGCCACCACGTCGTGCCGGGTCTTTTCTTCCAGTTCCCGGATGCGGGTCAAATCAAAGGAGGCGCCTGCGGCAATGCGGGCCGCATCTTCCTGGGGAACCACCCCCAGTTCGCTCCATGCCTGCGCGACCAGGATTTCCACCTGCAGGAAAGCGTCAAACTTGTTCTGTTCCGACCAGACAGCCCGCATTGCAGGCCGTGAATATCTTTCTATCATAAACAGTTACCGGATAATGTTCGCATCCCTGTCCGGGCCGACGGAAATGATTTTGACCGGGCAGCCGGTCTGTTTCTCGATAAAGGCGACATAGTCTTTCAGGGCGGCGGGCAGCGCGTCAAAGGAACGGATGCCGGTGATGTCCGTCTTCCAGCCCCTGAATTCCTTGTAAACAGGTGTCACGCCAACGCCCCCGTCGTAGGGATAGTCCGCCATCACTTCTCCGTCCTTTTCATAGGCGACGGCCACCTTGACGGTGTCGAAGTCGTCCAGCACGTCGGATTTCATCATCAGCAGTTCCGTCACGCCGTTCATCATCACGGCGTATTTCAGGGCCACCATGTCCAGCCAGCCGCAGCGGCGGGGACGTCCGGTGGTCGCGCCGAACTCGTGTCCGGCCTGCCGCAGCGCTTCGCCCGTCCCGTCGAACAGTTCCGTCGGGAACGGACCGCTGCCAACCCGGGTACAGTAGGCCTTGAAAATGCCGAACACCTTGCCGATGCGCGTCGGGGCCACCCCCAGGCCGCTGCAAACGCCGCCGGCCAGCGTATTGGAGGAGGTCACGAAAGGATAGGATCCGAAATCGATATCCAGCAGCGAGCCCTGCGCTCCCTCGGCCAGGATGGGCTTTTCCGCTTTCAGGCAGGTATCCACCAGCCGTTCCGTATCCGTGATGCGGAAACGCCGGAGCGCCTCCACGGCCTCGAACCATCGGGCCTCATAGTCGGCGACATCACAGGAAAAGCCGGGATACAGCGCAAGCATCGCCATGTGCCGTTCTTTCAGCGCCTCGTATTTCGCCCGGAAATCCGGTGCCGCGATATCCCCGAAACGCAGGCCGCAGCGTCCGATTTTGTCTGTATATGCCGGCCCGATGCCCTTGAGGGTAGAGCCGATTTTGGCCTTTCCTTTGGCGGCTTCGCTCGCGGCGTCCAGCATCCGGTGCGTGGGCAGAATCAGCTGCGTGCGGTTGGAAATCACCAGCCGTCCGGCAATGGACCTGCCGCATTTGGCTTCAATCCGGCTGATTTCTTCCAGCAGAATCACGGGGTCCACCACCACGCCGTTGCCGATGATGTTCAGCGCCCCCTCGCGGAAAATGCCGGAAGGGATGGTATGGAGCACGAAGAGTTCCCCGTCGAAATGCAGGGAATGTCCCGCATTGGGTCCGCCCTGGAAACGGCTGACGACCGGATAACCCGGCGCCAGCACATCCACCACCTTGCC
>JAGAFI010000033.1 GCA_017612675.1 Bacteroidales bacterium | reverse complement strand
TTATTTTCAAACCGAATGGAGTGGCCGTTGATATGGGGCTCTCGGTCAAATGGGCTTCCTGCAACGTCGGCGCTTCCGCCCCGGAGGACTATGGCGATTATTTCGCATGGGGAGAGACCTCGCCGAAGTCCACGTACAGTTGGTCCACATACAAGTATTGCATGGGTTCATCTTCCACCCTCACCAAGTATTGTAATAATTCCAGTTATGGTTACAATGGTTATACGGACACCAGAACTATCCTCGATTTATCTGACGATGCAGCCCGTGTGAATTGGGGTGGTTCTTGGCGTATGCCGACGGCTGCCGAGTGGAGGGAGCTCATGAATACGGATAATTGTACTTGGACATGGATGCCGCAGAACATCGGTGGATACGAAGTCATCTCCAAGAAGACGGGCAACAGCATCTTCCTTTCCATTGGAGGCTACCGGGACGGTCTCCTGCGCTCGTGGGTCCACGGCTACTACTGGTCGTCTTCCCTCAATACGGACGACCCGACCTACGCGTACCTCGGGTACTTCACTGGCCCTGGAGAGTACGACAGGGGCACCGGCTACACCGGCCGCACCGGCGGGCGAGCTGTCCGCGCTGTCACAGAATAAACGTGCAAACCGAGCAAAATCGCAAGCATATGCTTGCGGATTTTCGAGGTGCAGCCGGTTATGGCAACGCATGAAGTGCGCAAGGGCATTGCCCCGCGACCTGTGAGCGGCTTGATATCTCACGTATGAAACCTTGGTCCCTGCGCCGACGGCGCAGGGACCGGTTTTTTGAGGAAACAGGATGCTTCGGTGTCTTGTAGGCTTTCCTGCAGCACAAGTAACCGTTTCCCCGGACAGGGGCGCGAAACGATAGGGATTGGTAAGGCCGGTAGCCACCGGAAATTTGGTGGGGGATACGGCTGGCCGGTTGCCCTGCCGGGGCAAGATGGCGGTTCTTGCCTGTCGCGGGCGTTCCGGCGGTGCCGGATGTCCGGGGGGTGTATTTACCGGCAGCAGGCGGTGGCGGCGTTGATGCCGTCCAGGGCACTGGATACGATGCCGCCGGCATACCCTGCACCTTCTCCGCAAGGGTACAGACCGGGCATGGACAGGTATTCCCAGGTATCCGGATTGCGGGGGATGCGGATGGGGGACGACGTGCGGGATTCCACGGCGAGCAGCAGGGCGGCGTTGGTATAGAAACCACGCAGTTTGATGCGGGGGAATGCCTTGCGCAGCCGGTCCGCAATCAGCGGCGGCAGCAACTCGTGCAGCGGAGCGGAAATGACGCCGGGGAAATAGGAGGTCGGCGGCATCTTCTTGCTGCATTTTCCGAGGCAGAAATCTTCCATCCGCTGGGCCGGCGCTGCGACCGGGTGCTGCGGATTGGCCTTGTCTGCACGCGCCTGCTCGCAGAAATCGAACATGGCGCGTTCCACCTGCCGCTGGAAATCCATCAGTTTGAACGGGCCCGTGCCCGGGATGTCTTCCGGCTCGATTTGGACGACGGCGCCTGCATTGGCGAAGGCCCCGCTGCGCCCGGAATTGGACATCCCGTTCAGTACCACGGTACCCGCTTCCGTGGCGGAGGGCACGAGGATGCCGCCGGGACACATGCAGAATGAAAAGACGCCCCGCCCGTCCACCTGCTCGACGAAACTGTATTCCGCTGCGGGGACGCCGGGCTTCCAATGGCCGTGGTATTGCCCCCAGTTGATTTTTTCCTGCGGATGTTCCACCCGCACGCCCATGGCGAAACCTTTGGCTTCCAAAACCCCGCCTTGTGCATTGAGCAGTTCGTAGATATCCCGGGCGGAATGGCCGGTGGCGAGGATGACTTTGGCCGCCCGGAAGCTTTGTCCGTCCGCGGTCCGGACGGTCAGCAGGCCGTTCGCATCCGCGCTCCGGATATCCGTCACCCGGGCGTTGAAATGGTATTCTCCGCCGTGCGCGACGATGTGTTCCCGGATGCGTCCGACGATGCCGGGCAGTTTGTCGGAACCGATATGGGGATGGGCGTCGATGAGGATGTCCCGGGAAGCGCCGAATGCAACCAGCTGGTGCAGCACTTCGCGGATGTCCCCGCGCTTGGTGGAACGGGTGTAGAGCTTGCCGTCCGAGAATGCGCCGGCGCCGCCTTCCCCGTAGCAGTAGTTCGAATCCGGATGGACGATGCCTTCGCGGGAGAGCTTCGCCATATCCGCTTTGCGGGCGTGGACGTCTTTTCCGCGTTCCAGGATGATGGGTTTCCGGCCCAGTGCCAGCAGTTTGAGGGCGGCGAACAGGCCGGCGGGACCGGCGCCGATGACGATGACGGCGGGCGCGTCGTGGACATCGCAGGATGCGGGAAGGGTATAGGTCTCGATGGCCTCGCCCGGCGCATAGGATGCGTATTGGTAGCGCCATACCGGTTCTTTCCGGGCATCGATGGAGCGTTTCTTCAGCACCCATTGCCCTCCGCCGGCTTTCGCTTCGATTTCTTTCAGCCGGGGTTCCCTTGTCAGCGGACAAATGATTTCAAACTCTTTCATTGGGAATGCAAAATTGTATAAATATCCGTAAATTCGCAAGGTGTTTGTATGAAAACGGATATTCTGATTATCGGGGGCGGCGCATCCGGTTTGATGGCTGCCTACCAGGCCGCCCGGGCAGCCGTGGCGCAGCAGAAGGATTGGCAGGTGACCGTACTGGAAAAAATGCCCAGGGCGGCCCGCAAGCTGATGATTACCGGCAAAGGCCGCTGCAATTTTACCAATTGCAAGGATTGGAATGCGTTTTCTGCGCATATCCGTTCCAAGGCGCAGTTTGCCAAAGCGGCGTTTTACCATTTCCCGCCTTCCGCCCTCATGGATTTTTTCGGGGAATACGGGATGCGTACCGTTGTGGAACGGGGAGACAGGGCTTTCCCGGCCTCTTACCGGGCCTCGGATGTGGTGGATACGCTGGTGACGGCCTGTCTCGGCATGGGGGTTAAACTGGAATATGGCGCCGAAGTCGCCTCCGTATCCGGTTCTTTCGAGGTACTGCTGACGGACGGACGGTGTTTCAGCGCCCCTGCCCTGATTGTCGCGACAGGCGGGCTGAGCTATCCGACGACCGGCTCCACGGGTGACGGCTATCGCTGGGCGGCAGCGTACGGACATACCCTTGTGCCGACATTCCCCGCACTGACGGCGCTGGTGCCCCGGGGCTACAAAACGGAGTCCGGACGGGGGCATATCCCCCGGCAGACGCCCTGCTCGGAACTGGGCGCAGCCTTGTGCGGCATCAGTTTGAAAAACATCGGCTTGCAACTGACCATAGACGGCATGGCGGTGGCGGACGAATTCGGCGACATCGATTTTACCGACGGGGGACTGGAAGGGCCGGTCGCTTTCCAGCTCAGCCGGAAGGCGGTCAAGGCGATGTGCAACGGTTCGCGGGCCGCCCTGACCCTGGACATGAAGCCCGGCGTGTCACTGACGGAATTGACGGCGCGCATCCACGGTTTGTGGGAGGAGATTGCCCGGGACGCCCGGAGCGCCCGCCTGCGGGAGAAAGAACGTTGCCGGGTGCTGCTCGGCAAGCTGATGCCCCGGGAATTGGTGGCGCCGTTCATGGCTGCCCATCCGGAAATCATCACGCTTTCCCGGCGCTCACGGACAGAAACGAAAGTGTGGGTGAACCTCATCAGTATCGCCAAGGCGTTGAAGGCCTGGCGTTTTGATTTGGACGGTTATGTGGGGTATGAACGGGCGGTCATCACGGCGGGGGGCATCAATACGGACGAAGTGCTGCCCAAGCGGATGGAATCCCGCCTCCGGCCCGGCCTGTTCTTCTGCGGGGAGGTGCTGGACATCGATGCTGACACCGGCGGCTATAACCTCCAGTTGGCATTCTGTACCGGCGCCCTGGCCGGTGCCTCGGCTGTGGCGCGTTAGCCCCTAATAATACTGGCTTTCTTTTTCGAACAGCGCCCGGTCGTCCTTGTTCGGGTCCGGCTTGAAGGAACTGCTGTCCCGGATTTTTTCGAGCGCTTCTTTTTCGCTGCGGCCCAGTTTCCGCGGAATCCACACCAGGATTTTGACATAGAGGTCGCCCCGTCCGGAGCCATATCCGTGGACGACCGGAAGCCCTTTGCCGCGCAGTTTATGCACCGTTCCGGACTGGGTGCCGGCATCCAGTTTCATGGCGTACGGACCGTCCAGGCAGGGGATGGTGATTTCCGTTCCCAGCATCGCGTCCGTGACGCTGATGACGCGGGTGTAGAACAAATCCGTGCCCTGGCGTTTGAACTGGGCGTGCGGCAATTCTTCCACGACGATGAGCAAGTCGCCGTTGGCGCCGCCGCGTGCCGCTGCGTGCCCTTCTCCGCGCAGGGTGAGTTGCATGTTGTCTTCCACACCGGCCGGGATGGGTACTTTGACGCTTTCTTTCTTGCGTACCAGCCCCGTGCCCTTACAGGTGCTGCAAGGGTTGGAAACGATTTTCCCCTCGCCCCCGCATTGCGGACAGGTGGAATAACTCAGGGCCCTTCCGAACAAGGAATTGACCATGTGCTGGACCTGGCCGCTTCCTTTGCAGGTCGGGCAGGTCTTGATGTCGGATGCGTTTTTCGTCCCTTGTCCGTTGCAGTTGGGGCAGGGGCGTGCCCGCTCGATGACGACGTCTTTCGTGCAGCCGGCATAGATTTCCTCCAGCGTCAGCCTGACCCGTGTCCGGATGTCCCGGCCCCGGAGTGTTTTCGCCCGGGCGGAACCTCCTCTGAACGGGCCGTCATCATGCGAAGCCCCGCCGAAATTGAAGCCCTCGCCGAACACGCTTCGGAGGATATCGTTGATATCGAATCCGCCGCTGAATCCGCCGAAACCACCGAATCCGCCGCCCGGATATTCCCCGGCACCGCCGTCCACGCCGGCGAATCCGAATTGGTCGTAGCGGGCTTTCTTCTGCGGGTCGCTCAATACGGAATAGGCTTCGGATGCTTCCTTGAAGTTTTCTTCCGCCGTCTTTTTCTCCGCATCGGTTCCGTTGACCCAGCGGTCCGGGTGCCATTTGAGGGCCGCTTTCCGGTAGGCACCCTTTATTTCTTCCTCTGTCGCTCCTTTCTTGAGCCCGAGGACTTCGTAGTAATCTCTTTTCTCTGCCATAATTATGCTCCAACAACCACTTTGGCGTAGCGCAAAACTTTGCCGTTCAGCGTGTAACCTGTTTGTACGACATCGATGACCATGCCTTTGTCTTCTTCCTTGGAGGCGGGGAACTGCGTGACGGCTTCATGGAAATCCGTGTCGAATTTCTTGCCTTTCGCCTCGATGACGGCCAGCCCGCGCGTCTTCAGGTAGTCCATCAGCTTGGTATATATCAGGCCCGTGCCTTCCCGGGCGGCTTCATCTGCGGAGTTCGCAAGCATCTGCATGGCCCGCTCGCAGTCGTCCAGGACGGGAAGCAGGCCCTTGATGGTATCGGCGGAAGCGGTGGCGACCATGTTCAGCCGCTCTTCCGCACTGCGGCGCCGGAACGTTTCGAACTCCGCCATCAGGCGCAGGTAATCGTCATGTTCCTTTGCCAATTTGTCGTTCAGTATATCCAATTGCTTTTTCAGGCCGTTGTCCTTTTTCTTCTTGCCGGTTTCGGCCTGCTGTCCGTTGCCGTGGTTTTCCTGTTTCTCTTCCGTGTTCATATTGTGCATGTTTTGGCGGTCATGGCCGCATTCCCCGGACTGCTCCTGGCCGGGCATCCGGTTTCCGGGGAAGCATCTATCAAATTTTCTGCCATTGACAGATTGTCAGCGGCAGGGAAAGCGTCCGGAGGGACCTGCTTATTTGAAGAACCTGTCGATTTCGTTGATGGTCTGCGGCAGGGCGAAAACGGTCACGCGGTCGTATGCCTCGATTTGGGTGCTGCCGATGGCGATGAACGCTTCGCCGCCCCGGATGACGCCGCAGATGATGGCGTTTTTGGGGAAACGCAGGTCTTTGAGCGGGGCTTTCGTGATGGCGCTGCCGGGTGCCGTGGTGTATTCGATGACCTCCGCATCGGTCCGGGACAGGTATTTGACGAAACGGGCCTTGCCGGAAAGGGTGAACTTGAAGATGCGGGCTGCCGTGATGAGTTTCTTGTTGATGACCGTGTCCACGCCCATTTCTTCGGCGATTTTGATATACTCGATGTTTTCCACCTCGGCGACCGTGCGCGGAACACCGAATTTTTTCGCCACCACGCAGGCAAGTACGTTGGTTTCGTCGCTGCCGGTCAGGGCCACGAAAGCGTCGCAGTCCCGGATGCCTTCCTCATAGAGGAAATCCGAATTCCTGCCATCCCCCTGCACAATCAGGATATTCTCTTCCAGCGCTTCCGTCAGGGCGATGCAACGCTCTTTGTCCTTGTCTATGATTTTGACGTCCATGCCTTTCCGGCCCAGTGAACGGGCGACCATCCGGCCGATGCTGCTGCCGCCGAGAATCATGACGCGCTTGACATTGCTTTCAGCCTTGCCGAAATACTTGGCGATGCAGTCCATCCCCTCGCGCTTGGCAATGGTGTAAACCGTGTCGCCATACAGGAATTTCATGGCGAAACCCGGAATGAGGGTCTGCTCGCCCCGGGAAACGGCGATGATGCGGAACAAGGTGGCTTCCTGCGGTGTCATCATCCGGATGAATTCTTCCAGCGTCCGGTCCACCAGCGGGGATTCTTCGTCGATTTTGAAAACGGAAATCTGCAGTTTTCCCCGGGCGAAATCCATCGTTTCGGTGGCGTTGCCATGCCGGAGCGCATGGACGATTTCGTCCGCTGCGCTGCGCTCGGGGTAGAACATCAGTTCGATGCCCATTTCCTTGAACAGCAATTTGTTTTCAGCGCTCAGGAAGTCTTCGTCATTGATGCGGGCAATGACTTTTTTCGCACCAATCTGGCGGGCCAGCAGTGCGCCTACGAGGTTTACTTCCTGCGGGGCGAAGGGGAAGACCGCGATGAACAGGTCGGCCTTGGCGACCCCCGCCTGTTTCAGGATGGCGATGGAGGAGGGATTTCCCCGTACCGTTTCCACGTCAGCATAGGCGCCCAAGGCTTTGAGGCGGTCCTCATCGCTGTCGATGACCGTGACCGCATTGGCTTCCGCCCGTAACATTTTGGCGAGATGGGAACCGACTTCCCCCGCTCCTTCGATGACGATATTCATAGGTCTTTTTTTCTGATATACGCAAATATGTGTTGCCCTTGCAGCAGTGCCGCCGGCAGGATGCAGCCTTTCCAATAGCCCCGGACCGGGTGCTGTCCGGCAGGGACGGGCTTTTTCCCCCGTAATTGCCGGTATTCCCGGTGGGCCTGCCATACGGCCCGGAAATCTTTCGTCCTTCCCGCGAGCAGGAAGCAGAGGGCGGCGCCTCCGTCGAGGATTTTCCGCACCAGGATGCGGGCGCGGGCCCGGGGCGCGCCGATGGTCCCCGGCAGGTTGCGTTCCAGCAGCAGCAGGTTGTTGCGGAAATTCAGCCGCAACTTGTCCGGATTTCCCTGCGGAAGGGTGCCGCCGCCCAGGTGCCAGACCTTGGCAGCCGGTACGAGGCAGACGCGCCAGCCCTGCAGGCATGCACGCCAGCAATAGTCAATTTCTTCCATGTGGGCAAAGAAATCAGCTTCCAGCCCGCCCAGATGCTCCCATAGCGTACGGCGGGTCATCAGGGCGGCGCCGCTGACCCAGAGGACGTCCCGGCCGGTGCCGTCGTACTGTCCCCGGTCGGTCTCCGTCCGTTTCAGCACGCGTCCCCGGCAGAACGGGTAACCGTAGCGGTCGAGGTACCCCCCGGCGGCTCCGGCATATTCAAACCGCTGCGTCCGTTCCCCATTCGCCGTCAGGGCGAGCAGTTTCGGGCCGCAGATGCCGCAGTCCGGATGGCTGTCCATATATTCCGTCAGGGCGTCCAGCCAGTCTTCCGCTACGTCCACGTCGGAGTTCAGCAATACGAAATAATCCGCGTGTATCCGGGACAGGGCCCGGTTGTAGCCTTCGGCAAATCCGAAATTCTTTCCGAGGGGGATGGGCCGGACTTGCGGGAAACGTGCTTGGAGCAGTTCCAGGGAGCCGTCCCCGGACCCGCTGTCCGCTACGAAAACACCCGCGTCCCGGCCCTCGCAGGAGGCGGTGATGCCGGGCAGCCAGTGCTCCAGGTAGTCCCGGGTGTTCCAGTTGAGGATGACGACGGCCGTTTTCATTGGATTTTTCGGCAGATGGCCTTCGCGGCCAGCGAAAGAAGGGCTCCGGCGGCAAGGCCGACGGCAAATCCTGTCAATACGTCGCCGAGGAAGTGTTTTCCGACGAAAACGCGGCTTATCCCCACGAGGAAGGCCCAGGCCAGGATGCCCCAGCCGTATGCGTTGTACCGGTGTTTCCGGTCAAGCCGGAATCCCTGCCAGGAACAGATGGCAAATCCCAGCGCATTGGCGGCATGGGCGGAATAAAAGCCGTACAGGTTGCCCGGATTTTCCAGGACGCGCAGGCCCCTGGCAATCATCTCCGCATCGTGGCAGGGCCGCAGCCGCTGGAAATATGCTTTCGTGAAGTTGGCGAACTGGTCGCAGGCGGCCACGCACAGGATGCAGGCGCCGATGACCACGAGCGCCCGTTTCCAGCCGAGCCGCCTGAACAGCAGGACGGCGATGGCCAGATACAGGACAAACCAGATTTCCTTGCAGGAAAACAGTTGCCAGAGCCAATCCGTCACCGGCGTGTGTATGGCGTTGATGGTGAAACTGACGTCCTTGTCGATGTGGTGCAGGTAGCGCAACAGCCGGTATATCATGCTTGCAAGGCTTTCCATAGGCAGTCTTTGAGTTTATCCAGCCCTGTTCCGCTGGCGGAAGAGATGAAGACATGCGGCAGCCCTTCCGGCAGGCTCTTTTCCAGTTCCCGCTCGATGTCCGCATCGATGATGTCGCATTTGGTGACGGCCAGTACCCGCTGTTTGACCAGCAGTTCCGGGTTGTATTGCCGGAGTTCGTCGAGCAGGGTCCCGTAGGCGCGGGCGATGTCC
>JAGAFI010000032.1 GCA_017612675.1 Bacteroidales bacterium | reverse complement strand
TCCGGCCCGTGGCCGTATGCGGGCGGGTCGAGGATGATGCCCTGGTAACGGTTGCCCCGGCGCTGCTCGCGCACGGCGAATTTCATGGCGTCTTCGACAACCCAGCGGATACCGTCCATGCCGCTGCGTTCCATGTTGCCCCGCGCCCAGGTCACGACCTGCCGCACGGAATCAAGGTGGGTGACTTCCGCGCCCGCCGCTCGTGCAGCAAGGGATGCCGCACCCGTATAGGCAAAGAGGTTCAGCACTTTGGGACGGGGTGTGGAAAGGGCTTTGACATGGCGGTAAATCCATTCCCAGTTGGCGGCCTGCTCCGGAAAGACGCCGACGTGCTTGAATGCCGTGAGCCCCAGCCTAAGCTGGAACGCCGGCCCGCCGCAGGCATACCGGACGACCCATTGGTCCGCCATTTCCCGGATCCGCTCCCACGTGCCGCTGTCTTCTTTGCCGGCCTTGCCGAAGCCCGCGCCCGGTACGAAGCGGGTATGGGCCAGGCGCTTCCATTCACGGGACGGCAGCGAGGGTGTCCACAGCGCCTTGGGCTCGGGACGGGACAGCACATACGGCCCGAAACGTTCCAGTTTCATCCCGTCTCCACTGTCCAGCAAGGCATAATCCTGCCATTTTTCGCTCGGAAATTCGACCATGATGATGCAAAGATATGGAGATTTTTGCTAAATTCGCAGGATAAACAGCTTTTTAAGACATCAAACATATTCCAAATTATGCAACAGCACATTGATTCTTACAATTTCAAGGGCAAGAAAGCCATTGTCCGCGTGGACTTCAACGTTCCCCTCAACGAAAAATTTGAAATCACCGACGACACCCGCATCCGGGCGGCCCTGCCGACCCTCAAGAAGGTGCTTTCCGAGGGAGGTTCGTTGATTATCATGTCCCATCTGGGGCGCCCGAAAGGGGTGGACGCCAAGTTCTCCCTGAAGCATATCCTCGCACATGTGTCCGGAAAGCTCGGCGTGGACGTCCAGTTTGCGGAAGACTGCCAGAAAGCCGCCGCGCAGGCCGCCGCCCTCAAACCCGGCGAGGCGCTGTAGCTGGAAAACCTGCGTATCTATGCCGAGGAAGAAGGCACACCCCGCGGCCTGAAGGAAGACGCGACGGACGAAGAAAAGAAAGCGGCCAAGGCCGCCGTGAAGGCCTCCCAGAAGGAATTCGTCAAGACGCTGGCCTCCTATGCCGACTGCTATATCAACGATGCATTCGGAACCGCCCACCGCGCCCACGCCTCCACGGCCCTGATTGCAGACTATTTCCCGAACGACAAGATGTTCGGCTACCTGATGGAAGGAGAAATCAAAGCCGTTGACTATGTGCTCAAGAACGCCCGGCATCCGTTTACGGCCATCATCGGCGGTTCCAAGGTATCCAGCAAGCTGGCCGTCCTGATGAACCTCGTCGAGAAAGTGGACAACCTCATCATCGGCGGCGGCATGGGCTTCACCTTTGCCAAGGCCATGGGCGGCAAAATCGGCAATTCCCTGCATGAAGACGACCTGATGGGCGAAGCGCTGGAAATCATGAAGACCGCCAAGGAGCGCGGCGTGAACCTCTGCCTCGCCACCGAGTGCGTCTGCGCCGACGCTTTCGACAACGATGCCAATACCCAGGTGGTGCCCATCAGCGACATTCCCGACGGCTGGGAGGGCATGGATGCCGGCCCCGCTTCCATCGAAGCATGGAAACAAATCATCCTGAACTCCAAAACCGTAATCTGGAACGGTCCGGTCGGCGTGTTCGAGATGCCCACTTTCGCGAAAGGGACGCTCCAGATTGCCGAATTCCTCGCCCAGGCGACGGCGGCAGGCACCTACACCCTCGTGGGCGGCGGCGACTCCGTCGCAGCCGTGACCAAGATGGGCTTTGCCGACAAGGTCAGTTATGTAAGCACCGGCGGCGGCGCCATGCTGGAAGCACTGGAAGGAAAAGATCTGCCCGGCATCGCCGCCATCCGCGGATAAAATACAGATTCCATGAAACGTACCCTGCTGTCCCTCCTGTTGCTGAGCGTCACTTTGATGGCCTGCCAGCCCGAAAAGCCGGATACCGGTCCGGCCATTCCCGAAGGCAATACCATCGGGGGATTCGCCACCCAATTCGTCCGTGTGCTGGATGTCTGGAACAGTTCCATCGGCAGCGTTACGACGGCGGCGGGGACGTTCCATGCCGTCCATTGCCTGCCGGCCGGCCAAAGCATCCGTTTCCAGGATGCGGAACTGGGCAAGGCGGAGATGCTTGCCGTGGCGATGAAAGCCACGCAGCGGCTCGCAGCCGGCGGCACCCTCTCCGACGAAGCCCCGGCCCCGGAGACCTGCACCTACCCGGAAGACCCGTACCGGGAGGCCGTGGAGTTCCAGGCGGACGGCCTGTCGCTGGCCGACCTTGTGGCCCTTGCCGGGCGCCAGCTATCATATGTCAGTGAAAACCATGCGTTTGCTGAATCCTGCGACTTTCCGTTGGAAGACACGGGTACAGCAGTTCGCGGTTCCTGCAGCGTGGAACGCGCCCTGCTGACCTACGCCCGCTTTTTCCAGCACCTGCTGGACGGGCGCATCGTGGACGGCATCGCCGACGCCTGCGGCGACCGGCGCTTCTCCTGCGACCTGTACGGCATGGAAGCAAGCATCTTCGGCCACGTGCTGGTCGGCGACACGCCGATTCCCGGCGTCGTGGTGTCCGACGGCTACCAGGTGACCGCCACGGATGCGGACGGCTACTACGCCCTGCATTCCGCCAAGAAGAACGGCTATGTCTTCATTTCCGTCCCGAGCGGCTACAAAGTGCCCGTCAAGGGCGTGTTCCCGCAGTTCTTCAAGCGGACAGGCTCCGCCCCCACCGTCCGGGAAGAAATCGATTTCATCCTCACGGACGATGCCGGTCAGGAGAACCACACGATGTTGATTTTCGGGGATATCCACCTTGCCGCCCGCACCAAGGACCAGGCGCAGTTCCGGACCTTCTCTTCGGAAATCAACGAGTACGTCCAGTCGCATCCGGACGACAAAATCTACGCGATGACCCTCGGTGACATGTCGTGGGACCAGTACTGGTACACCAACAGTTTCGATTTGATGAGCTATGCCACCACCGCGAATGCCATGGCCCCGCTGCCGGTTTTCCACACCATCGGCAACCATGACCACGACATGAACGCGACGGGCGACTGGGATACCGCCATTCCGTACAAGACCATCATCGCCCCGAACTATTACTCGTTCAATATCGGGAAGATACACTATATGGTCGTGGACAACATCGAATGTACCAACGACGCAGCCAGCACGACCGACCCGGCACACCGCACCTACAATACGCGGGTGGTGGAAGACATCCTGGAGTGGATCCGCCGCGACCTCGTCTATGTGGACAAGGACACCCCCATCGTGGTGACGATGCATTCCGCCGTCTGGACGAATACCGGCAAGAACTCCCTGCAGAACGCCGACGAGTTCGCCGATTGCTTCAAGGACCACTCCCGGGTGCGCTTCGTTTCCGGCCACACCCATGTACACCGCACCGTTTCTTCCGTCCGGGACAACATCATCGAGACCAACAGCGGCGCCGTCTGCGCGGCCTGGTGGTGGGGCGGCTACTACAACCCCACGCTGAACGTGACGACGGACGGGGCTCCCGGCGGCTACCGCATCGTCAGCGTCCGGGGCAGGGACATGGATTCGTATTACAAGGGGACGGGCCGTCCGGCGGAATACCAGTTCCGCACCTATGACCGCAACAGCATCTTGATCAAGGCAGCAGACTACGGCATCACGAAATACCCCTCCGAGTTCGCCGAATACCTGAAAACCTACGGGAACTACGGCACGGAAAGCAGCGCCAACCAGGTACTGGTCAACGTATGGGACTACAACACCAACTGGAAGGTAGAAGCCAGCGAGGACAACCAGCACTTCACCGCCTGCACCCGGGCCTGGGGCTATGACCCGCTGTATATCATCGCATACACCGCCCAGCGCTTCAAGTCCACGTCGTCCCCGACGTTCAAGCCGGGCAACTGCTGGCACCTGTTCACGTACAAAGCATCCAGCGCGTCGTCCACCGTCTACATCAAGGTGACGGACGACGAAGGACGCGTCTATACCGAGATGATGAAGCGGCCGAAGACTTTCTCACTGGCCACATATAAATAGAAAACAATAATTTTGTAAGTATATGAAAAAAGTATTTTACCTGTTGCTTTCCCTCGCGGTCCTGTCGGCGTGCCGGCAGGAAGACCCGGTGGAAAAAGCCATTCCCGCGGTCCTGACCGTCGAGTGCATCCCCGGTGACGACGACGTGAAGACCAGCATCAATGCCAACCGGGAAATCATCTGGGGGGACAATGAATATGTCCGCCTTTGGTACAACGACGGCAAGGACAAGTTCGCCGCCTCCAGCGAGACCTCCGCGTCTGCCGCTTCCGGGCAAAAAACGGCCTCCTTTACCTTCTCCGTGACGTATGACAGCGCGTCTTCCTACGAAATCGGCGGTTTCTATCCCGCGTCCTGCTACATCAATGTCGCCGGTGTGGAAAACACCAACCCGGAAGCGGTCAAGGTAACGCTGCCCGCCGCCCAGGTGGCACCCGCCGGCACGTTCGATCCGACCGCCTACCTGATGGTGATGCAAGCCAAAACGGTCACCGCATTCCCGACCAGCCTGACTTCCTACTGGAAACGTTGCGTATCCCTGAACCAGCTGACGCTCACCAACCTGCCGGAAAATGCCACGGCCGTGGAAATCATCTGCCCGGGCAAAGACCTCGCCGGCAAGGCCACCATCAACCTGAAGACGGGCAAAATGGTCGAAGTATATGAGCCGAGCGAATCTGTGACGGTGCAGTCCAGCCTGTCCGCCGGTACGGCACAGGTATATTTCACCTCGTGGGATGTGAAAATGGAAGCAGGTGAAAGCATCATCGTCCGCGTCATCGGCACGAAGAACAGCTATACCAAAGCCATCACGGCCAACAGCAACGGCATCACCTTTGCGCAGGGCCGCCTGTGCCGCCTGAACGTCAGCTTTGCAGGCGTCGAAGCCGATCATGTGTGCATTTCCGATTTCGCTTCCCAGTTCATTTCCATCCTGGACACGTGGAAGGCAAATACCGGCACCATTACCGTCGGCGGCGGCGACACGTTCTCGGACGTCTATTATGTTCCCGCTGACTGGAGCATGAAACTCGGTGCGGTGTCCTACAACAAGTCCAACGCCTATGACGTCGCCATCCAGAGCCTCTATACCCTGTACAATGGCGGAACGATGGCCGATGCGCTGCCGGCAGCCCGGGGCTACGCCTGGGGCGACAACCCGTACAACGAGGGCAAGGGCAACGGCGGAGCTTTCCAGAACACGACCGTGGACCTGAACTTCCTGCTCAATTTCGCCTCCCGCGAAATCATCTGGACGGAATCCAACAACAAGTGGAGCAATTTCTGCTGGTACACCGATGCCTCCGGAAACGTTTCCACCAAGGGAACCCCGCAGGTAAGCGGCTACAAGGGCGTCTGCAGCCTCGAGCGCTCACTGCTCATCATGGCCCGCTTCTACAAGTACCTTATCGACAACGAGATATCCGACAACATCGCCACGGCCTGCGCGTCGATGCAGTTGAATGCAGCCCTGTACGACGAAGGCAACACGCCGACTCCGGTGCCGGCCACCGCTTCCATCGGCGCTTTCGCCCAGCAGTTCGTCAAAGTGCTGGATGTCTGGAACAGTTCCATCGGAACCGTCAAGACGCAGTCCAAGACTTTCAATGCCGTCCACTATGTGCCGGAATCCACGACCATTACCTTCAACGGAAAAACGCTGACCAAGGCGCAGATGTTCTCGGTCGCCATCCGCTCGCTGCAAGCGCTGTACAATGGCGGGAGCATGGCAGATGCCGCCCCCGAAGCGGACAGCTTCGCCATGGCTGCCGACCCTTGGCTGGAATCCACGGAACTCGCAGCCAGCGAACTGCCGCTGGAAACGCTCAATTCCCTTGCTACCAGGCAAGTAACCTACGGAACCAACAACGGGCGTTTCGCCAATTACTGCGGCTTCCCGAACGATAATTTCGACGCAACGAGCAAGAAGCTCTCCGGTATGTGCAGCATGAACCGCCAGCTGCTTTGCACTGCCCGTTTCTTCGACTACCTGCTGGACAACAACATCACGACGGGAATCGTGGCGGCCTGCGGAAGCAAGCAGTTCTCCTGCGACCTGTACGGCACAAAAGCCAGCATCTACGGCTACGTGAAATGCGGAACCACCCCGCTCAAGGGTGTCGTGGTGTCGGACGGCTACCAGGTGACCGCCACGGATGCAAACGGCCTGTACTCCCTGAGTTCCGAGAAGAAAAACGGCTACGTGTTCATCTCCATCCCGAGCGGGTACAAGGTCAGCAGTTCTTCCACCGTGCTGCCGCAGTTCTTCAAGAAGACCGCATCCGCTGCCACCGTACAGGAACAACTGGACTTCTCCCTGACCTCGGACGGCGACCAGACCAACCACACGATGCTGGTATTCGGCGACATCCACCTCGCCGCCCGCACCAACGACCGCACCCAGTTCAAGACCTTCACGACGGAAATCAACAACTATATCAAGAACAATTCCTCCGCGAAGATTTACGCCCTGACCCTCGGCGACATGACCTGGGACCAGTACTGGTATTCCAACAGCTACACGTTCTCCAGCTACCTCGCGGACGTGAAAGCGATTTCCGGCCTGCAGATTTTCCACACCATCGGCAACCATGACCATGACATGAACGCGACGGGCGACTGGAACACGGTCAAGGCCTACAAGACGACCATCGCGCCGAACTATTATTCCTTCAATATCGGCAAGGTGCACTACATGGTCGTGGACAACATCGAGTGTACGAACTCCACGGCGAGCAAGACCGACGCCAGCTTCCGCTCCTACAACGTGAAAGTGGTGGATTACATCCTCGACTGGATCAAGAAAGACCTCGCGTACGTGGCGAAAGACACGCCTATCGTGGTGACGATGCACTCCCCGGTCTGGACGACCACGGGCAAGAACAAGCTGGATAACGCGGACGAATTTGCGGCGTGCTTCAACAACCACACCAACGTGCGCTTCATCTCCGGCCACACGCACCTGCACCGTACCGTCTTCAAGCAGGCCAACATCAAGGAATGCAACAGCGGTGCCGTCTGCGCAGCCTGGTGGTGGGGCGGCTACTACAACTCCACGCTCAACGTGACCCAGGACGGCGCTCCCGGCGGATATCGCGTCATGACCGTCAAGGGAACGAACATCACTTCGTACTACAAGGGAACGGGCCGTGCGGCGTCCTATCAGTTCCGCACCTACGACCGCAACAAAATCAAGATTGCGGCGGCGGACTACAGCATCACGACCTACAAGACCCAGTTTGCGTCCTACCTGAAGGAATATGGTGACTTCGGTACGGCGAGCAGCGCCAACCAGGTCCTCATCAACGTGTGGGACTACAACACGAACTGGAAGGTGGAGGCCTGCGAAGACAACAAGAACTTCGTCGCCTGTACCCGCGCCTGGGCGTATGACCCGCTGTACCTGATTGCCTATACGGCGCAGCGCTTCAAGTCCACGTCCTCACCGACCTTCAAGCCGGCCAACCACTGGCATATGTTTACCTACACGGCATCCAGTGCCTCCTCCACCGTCTATATCAAGGTAACGGACGATGAGGGCAAGGTCTATACCGAAACGATGAAGCGGCCCAAGACCTTCTCACTGGCCACCTATAAGTAACCGGCAAGAGCTTTTCAGGGGGCTGACTAAAACGTGCTTTTAGTCAGCCCCTTTTAAGCTTTTCAACCCCGTCAGGGGTATTTCGGCGCCTGACGGCGACTTTGTACTGTTGGTGGACGAATCAGGTTTCCGTTCCCCGCCCCCAGGCACGTAATCCCCATTTTTGGGGATTGCCGGAAAGCGTTGTCTGCACTATCTTTGCAGTCCGGATGGAAGAGAAAAAGCGATATATCTGCAACGGCCTCTGCGAGCAATGCCCGCACACACGGGGCAGCGCCTATTGCAACCCGGGTCCCCGGGGCGGTCGCTTCGCCCACAGGATTGACCGGGTGCTGACGAACCGATGGATAGGGCTTCCCATCCTCGTGTTGCTCCTTTTCCTCATTTTCGAAGCGACTTTCGCCCTCGGCGCCTATCCGCAGGCATGGATTGATGCCGGGGTGGACAAAATGGCCCTCCGGCTCGGAGAATGCCTGCCGGACGGATGGTTCAGCA
Organism: Bacteroidales bacterium; assembly: GCA_017612675.1. Lineage (GTDB taxonomy): Bacteria > Bacteroidota > Bacteroidia > Bacteroidales > UBA932 > Cryptobacteroides. Next base: position 32,100 of record JAGAFI010000032.1, on the reverse strand, counting down.
GCCTGCTGGCAGACGGGGTCCTGCGCGGCTGCGGGGCAGTGGTCTCGTTCCTTCCCAACATCGTCATTCTGTTCTGTTTCCTGTCGGTGCTGGAAGATTCCGGCTACATGGCCCGGGCGGCATACCTGATGGATACGCTGATGCATGCAGTCGGGCTGCACGGCAGTTCGTTCATCCCGATGATTGTGGGATTCGGCTGCAATGTCCCGGCGATTATGGCGGCCCGCGACATCGAAAACCGAAAAGACCGCACCCTGACGATGCTGATGATTCCGTTCATGTCCTGCTCGGCACGGCTTCCGGTGTACCTGCTGCTCGTTTCGGCGTTCTTCCCGGACCACAAGGCGCCGGTGATGATTGGGCTCTATGTGGCCGGCATCCTGCTCAGCGTGCTGTTCGCCTTCGTGATGAAACACACCCGCTGGTTCCGCAAAGGCAAGGAAGACAGCGTGTTCGAACTGCCGGCATTCCGCGTTCCCGCCTGGCGTCCGTGGGCCGGCCACGTATGGGCACGCACCAAGGATTACCTGCAAAAAATCACCACCGTCATCCTGGCCGCCTCGGTTATCATCTGGGCCCTTGAGTATTTCCCGCTTGACGAAAACGGCGGAAGGGCCGCACAAGACCGTTCCTGCCTGGCAGAAATCGGACGCGGCATGGAACCCGTGATGGCGCCGCTCGGTTTCACATGGAAGATGAACGTCTGCATCCTCACCGGCCTGCCCGCCAAAGAAGCCATCGTCAGCACCATGGGCATCCTGTACCCGGCAGAAGCATCCCGTCCCCTTCCGGAAACCCTCCGCGTATCCGGGGACTTTACACCGGCTTCCGCCCTGGCCTTCATGATCTTCGTGTTGCTGTATTTCCCCTGCATCGCCACCGTCCGGACGCTGCACAAGGAAATCGGCTGGAAATGGTCACTTTTCTCCGTCCTGCATTCCCTCGGCATCGCCTGGCTGATGGCTTTCGGGGTCTTTTCCCTGCTCGGGTAAAAACATTTCCCCGACCGGTCGCAAGGCAGACAGGCCGGGAAAAGAGTCCTTGAAACGCCGGGGCGCTTACAACTGGAAACGGAGGGATGCGCCGGTGGCGGAAACGTCCAGCGTCACTTGGGCGCCGAAGACCAGCGGGTTGTTCACCACGCCATCGCCGGCCTCGAATCCGAAGCAGACCGGAATTCCGAATTTGGACGTGTACTCCGAACTGAGCATCTGCTCCGCACTGCTGTAATTGTTCAAGTTGGCGGAATTGCCGGAAACCCGGCCGAAGATGATGCCCTTGACATGGTCCATCCTGCCCTGACGCATCAAGGTATTGAACGCGCAGTTGAGTTCGGAATAGCTCGCACCACTGCCTTCCAGGAAGAGGATGATATCGTCCATCCGCCCGATGTCGTACGTCGTTCCGGCGAGGACGCGCAGCTTGAAGATGTCGCCGCCGACCAGCCGGCCTTCCGCATGCCCCGGACTGTTGCAGGAATGGGCTTTCAGCACATATTCGGGCACTTCCCCGAAAAGCAGGCGGCGCAGCGCCTGTTCGGACTCCCCGAGGCGGCGGACAGCGATGCCGGCGCCCATCGGTCCGTGCAGGCACATCGTACCGGACAGCAGCGACGCGGACAGCAACAGCGTCGCGTCGTCGAAACCGACCAGCCACTTCGGCGCGGCCCGGTAACTCGCCTGCGGCACCATATCGAGCAGATGGATGGCGCCATAGCCGCCCGTCGCCACGATGATGGCCTTGACGGACTTGTCTTCCAGCGCCCAGCGCAAATCTTCCGCCCGCGCTTCCGCCGAACCGCCATAGTAAGCATACCCGGCTTTGGTATAAGGCTCCCGCTCACCGACATGCGCCCCCAGCACGGGCACCAGTTCCCACTCCTCCAAAGCGGAGCAAAGCTGTTCCACATTGGCTTCGTTCATCCAGAACGACGGGACGATGACGGCGACCTTGTCCCCTTTCTGCAGGAACGCAGGGGCTGTGAATGTCTCCGGCAGCGGACAGTCCTCCCCCGCCTGCGGCGTGTCCTTGTCGCAGGACAGGGCCGTCAGGACGAAAGCACAGGCAAGTATATGGAAAATGGCGTGTTTCATCATAACTGGTATTCAATAGTCACTTCATCGTCATCGACATGGAGTTTTACCTTCGCACCGATAATCAGGGGATTGTTGCCTGCGGACGAATGACCGCCCCGGTAACCGAAGCATACGGGAATGCCGAGCCGGGACGTATAGCGGGCAAACACCGCCTTGATATCCTGAAACTCCAAATCGCTGTCATAATACACGAAATCCCCGAAAATAATGCCCCGGACCCCTTCCAGCCTGCGCTGTTTCATCAGGGTCTGGAACATTTCGTCGATACGGGCCATGGATTCATCCGTCTCTTCCAGGAACAGGATGGTGCCGTTCAGGTCCATCACGTCGTAAGGGGTGCCGCACAGGGCGCAGAGCGTATAGAGGTTTCCGCCCACGAGCATCCCCTCCGCATCCCCGGGGATGTTGTTGATGTTGGGCGTGAGGTGATAGGTCGGCAAATCCCCGCGCAACATGTTCCGCAGCATCACTTCCGTTTCCGTCTTCCCGGTGAAATAGGTCGAGAAACGGTATGCCGTCGGGCCATGGATGCTCATCACGCCCGCCACGGCGCTGGCGGACAACAGGTTCGTGAAATCACTGAAGCCCAGCATCCATTTCGGGTGTTCCCGGTACAGGGACAGGGGCACGAGGTCCAGAATCTGGATGGCGCCGTACCCGCCATTCGCGGACACGATGGCCTTGATGTCATCGTTTTCCAGCGCCCAGCGCAAATCTTCCGCCCGATGCTCCGGACTGCCTGCCAGATAGGACTTGGTCGCAGGATATGTCTCCCCCACATGCGGGGCATACACGGTCTGGTAGCCCCAACTCTGCAGGTAACGGCAACAGGTCTGGATATAGGAGTTGTTGATGGAATAGGATGGCGTGATGATGGCGATTTTATCCCCCTCCTGCAGGAAGGGAGGCGCCACACATGACGCCTGGACCGGAGCGGGTTTTTCCGGCGCCGGCTTCTCCTGCTGGCAGGCGGAGGAAGACAGCGCAAGCAACAACACCGCACCGGATAAGCATAGGAAACGCTTCATGGCAATGGGTCAAAAGTTTCGTAATCCCCGGGCCCGGAGCATGGCATCCGGCAACGGTTCCCGTCCCATAAAGGACGTGTACAGGGTCATCGGCTCTTCGGCGCCGCCTTTTTCGAGGAATGTCCTGCGGAAACGGGTGGCAAGCGCCATGTCCCACGGCCCGTCAGGAGACGCGACAAAGGCGCTGAACGCATCCTTGTCCAGCACTTCCGCCCACAGGTATCCATAATATCCGGCATTGTATCCGCTGCCGAAAATGTGGTTGAAATACGTGGTGCGATAACGCGGGATGATGGCGTCGGGAAGGCCGGCCTCCCGGCAGCAGTCCGCCTCGAATGCGTCAATCCACGCCCCCGCATCCGGAATTTCCTCCGGAAGCCCGGACAACTCGTGCCAGCGCATGTCCAAAATGGAAGCGGCGCACAGTTCGGTCGTCATGAAGCCCTGGTTGAACGTCATCGCCCGGTTGATTTTCTCCACCAGTTCCGCGGGAATCAGTTCTCCCTTGTCATTATAGGCATATTCGGCGAGCAGGTCCGGCTGGAACGCCCAGTTTTCGTTGAACTGTGAAAACATCTCCACGAAATCCCGCGTCACGTTTGTCCCGCTGACGGAAGCATAATGGCAACGGGTCAGCAGCCCGTGCAGGGCATGGCCGAATTCGTGGAACACCGTCTGCACATCGTCCACGGTCAGCGTTTCCTGCAGGTTGCAGACATTGACGATGATAGGACGGATTTCGTTCCCGTCCGCATCGACATACTGTTCGCGGAAATTGCTCATCCACGCGCCCCCCCGTTTGCTGGTACGCGGGGACGGGTCGGTGATGAAAATGCCGAGCAGCGAACCGTCCGCATCCGTCACTTTGTAGGTCGTCGCCGCCGGGTTATAGACGGGTACGCCGGGAATCTCCTCCATCTCGATACCATAGAGCCGCTTGGCAGCCAGGAACGCGCCCCGCAGGACATTCTCGTAACGGAAATAGGGACGAATCTGCTCATCGTCCAAATCGTATTTCTCCTTGCGGACTTTCTCGGCATAATACCACCAGTCCCAGGGCTCCGTGCGGAAACCGGCCAAACGGTCTATTTCCGCCTTCTCCCGCCCGGCCTGCGCGACGGCTGCCGGCATGATGCCTGCCAGGAACTCGTCCACCGTCCGCGGGTCGTGCGCCATCTTGTTCTCCAAGATATAGGAGGCGGGGCAGTCGTATCCGAGGATATGTGCCTTGCGGATACGCAGCCGCATCACGTCGATGACCAGTTGCGTATTGTCGTGCTCCCCGCCGTTGTGCCCGCGCATCGAATAGGCATGGAACATCTGCTCGCGCAGGGCGCGGTCTTCGGTCGTGGTCATCGCGTCCGAATATTCCGACACGCTGATGCCGAAGCGCTCCCGGAACGCATTGTTCTCCGCCAGGATATTGTTCCCGATTTGCTGGATTTTGGTGGAAAGCTCCGCATTGAGCGCCTTGAGGTCGCGCTGGTCGCGGGCACAGAGCCCGACGCCCTCGCGCTCGAAATCCTCGAAATGCCGCTTCAGCACCATCTGCTGCTCACGCGTGAGCGGCTCCTGTCCCTGCCGGTACAGCAGGGCGATGCGGTGGTAAAGCGTCTTGTTGAAGGAAATGTTGTCGGCATGTTCGCTCAACAGCGGGAGGACCTGCGCCATGAGGGAATCCAGTTCCGGGCTGTTGTCACTTTCACACAGGTTGAGCAGGACGCCTTCCACCTTCGCCAGCAGCCGGCCCGATTCTTCCAACGCCACGATGGTGTTCTCGAAAGTCGGGTCCGCCGGGTTTTCCGCAATCGCCTTGACGGCGGCATCCTGTTCTTCGATGCCTTTCTGAATGGCCGGCAGGTAATCCCCGATACGGATTTCCTCGAAAGGGGGAATCCCGTAAGGCGTGTCCCATTCGAGGAAAAACGGATTTTGCCGGCAAGATGCCACGGCCAGTGCGGTCATGAGCATAAGCAGGATTTTTCTCATCACTTGTTCACGACAATATCATCCAACGAATTGAGACTCAACTGAATTTTCCCCTGATACATCGTCAGGATACCCGTCGCATCGATGGTCTTCTCCTTGGCCAGGATGGCCGGATTGATTTCCGTATCGCTGAACTTGGCATAGCCGCTGGTGCGGATTTGCACGCACACCTTCTCCGGGGTGGAAAAATAATGGCTCACGGATGCCGCCTGCCGGTCCACGCCGGGGTAGCTGTACAGCTTGGTCTTCCGGTCCGGGAAGCCCTTGTATTTCCAGTCACCCACCTGGCCGTAATTGTAGTCGTTTCCGTTGCCGATATAGAACTCGTCCCAATAGCCGGCGAGCAGCAGCGAGGTCATCTTGGTCTTGGACATCGCCCAGGTCGTCACATGGGTCTTGGCGCTGGAATCGGAAATGAAGAGCCGGTTGGAGGAGACTTTCTTGTCCGACGTCAGCGACAGGTACAGCAGGGCGAACACTTCGTTGTCCTCTTTGTAGCGGGTGTCGTACCAGCCATATTCGAGGCCCTTGATGGTCACCAGCCGCCCGACGTTCCGGTTGGAGGCCTGGGTATCGGTGCTGCCGGGCAGGTCGTTGGCGCCGAGGACGGCGGGCTGCACGGCCCCTTCCATCTCGCCCCGCCAGATGTGGTCATCGACCAGCAGGGAACTCTCGATGTAGGAAGTCTCGTATTCGCCCGTGGGGTCCACGAAACCAAGCTGCACCATACCCACGTCGGCATTCTTGCCGCCGTACATCCCCAGTTGCAGGCCCTTGCAGCTTACATAGACACGCAGGCCGCGCGGATAATCATTGTAGAGGCCGTTCTTGCCGATTTTGATTTCGATGCCGCCGGTCTCGTCCTGGATATAGAAACTCTTGTAGAAATTGCCGGGCTGGTCGGTCGAGGACACGATGCCGCTGATAAGCAGGTTGTCGTTGATTTTCAAGGATGCCCCGTTGTAGCGGGCGACCAAATCCCGGATGCTCGTGACGCGCGCGGCACCGCTCTGCGCAAGCGCTTCCGCCTCTGAATAGCGGTGGTACGCTTCCGCCGACGGATAAATCTCCGTGAATACGGGTTCGAATTCTTCTTTCAGGGACTGGCAGGACACGGCCAGCAGAAGCAGGGATAATCCCGCGAAAAATACCTTTTTCATATTAGAACCTGAAATAGATGTTCAACATATAGTTGGCGCCGCACATGTAGAAGTACTTGGGGTAGAACTTGTAATAGCGGTCTTTCTTGTCGCTGCTGATGAGGCGGGTCTGTTCGTAGCCGCCCGTCTTGACGTCACGGTTGTTCAGGATGTTCTTGACTTCCATGGAAAAACCGATGCTGTACTTGCGCTTGATGTACCAGCTCTTGCCCATGCTCGCATTGAGCAGGAACGCCGGGTCGAATTTCTCCTGCGCCGTCATGTACTCGATGATTTCCGGGTTGCTTTCGCTTCCCTTGTTCGCCGATTCCGTCCGGTAGAGCGGATTCATGGACAGGTAGGAGTTCTGCATGTACTGCCCGTTGATTTCGAAGAACCAGTAGCTGCGGGTACGGTAGTTGAGGGCGATTTGAGAAGCCAGCTGCGGCGTGGACGGAATATAATGCTTCTGGTAGTGGTCCACGACGAAATTGCCGTCCAGATCCCGCTCGTATTCCTTGCGGCCGCTCTCGTTGATATAGCTCTTGAAAACCGGCGTCCGCTGCCAGTAGGTCACATCCTCGTCCCGGACAATCTCTGAACTGTTGTCGATGGTCTGCACCACGTGAGGCGTACTCGTATAGATGTATTCGCCCAGACTCAACACCCCGCTCAGGGACAGCCCCTGCACGAACAGCGGCACCTTCACGCCCAGTTCAATGCCCATGTGGCGCTGGTTAATGTTCGTCATGGCGAAATTGGTGAAACTCTGCTGCGAGTCGTCGTAGAAACTGATGACGTCCGTCTGGTTCCAGATGCCGGTATAGAAACCGGTCAACCGCACGTTGTAGCCGGAACGGGTGAACTGGTACGTCAGGTCGGCGGAAGCCGTTTCCGTGTTCTTGAGCCCGTCCACAAGGGTGTTGCGGGTACGGGCGGAGATAAACGCCTGCTTGAAGGTCGGGGCATCGCTGAAGATGCCGACATTGGCCGCGATGCGGTGACCGCCGCGCCAGGCATATTCGGCACCGGCCTTGAACGCACAGGTGAAGAACTGCGCGACTTCGGACTTGCCTTTCGAGGAAATGACACGCCCCTTGGCGTCATACGCGGTCAGCTTGGTCCCCTGGTACCAGATTTCATTGCCGTCGTCGTCCAGGCCCGCAAACAGACCCTTGCGCATGCGGCCTTCCCGCCACATCGCCTCATACCCGGCCGTCATGGCCGCCGTGACGGTAAAGTTGTCCAGCTGGAAACGTCCGCTTGCCCAGGCGCCCAGTTTGCGCACCTGCGCGAGATAATCATAGCCGTAGCGCCCGCCCGTCTGGATTTTTTCGGCGGTGCCGTTGGCGAAGAAATAATCCAAATCGTTCTGGATGAAGGCCTCGTTGGAAGCGAAGTCCCGTTCTGCGAACTGGTCCACGTTCAGGTAATACTGCCCGCCGAGCAGGTCGTCGATTTTCTTGTAGTTCTCCGTCCGGTTGATTTTGCCGGTCATTCCGCCAGAAAGGGAAATCAGGTCGTTGATGCGCCATTTGGCGGTAAGCGCCATGTTGATGTCGTTCTGGTCCACATGGCGTTCTTCCAGCGCATACTTGCTGCGCCGGTCCGCATTGTTGTAATTGACGTTGTACAGCCGGTCCCAGTTCAGGTGCTGGTAATTGTAGTACGCCGGGATATGCTGGCTCCACATTTCCGTCGCCCAGGCCGCCTTTTCGGGATTCTCGCGGTTGTAGTCGGAATCATCCATATAGAAATAGGACGGGAGGTTGCGGTAGTAGTCGGGACGGGGGTCCATCGCGTCGTAAAAATCGATGGCCGTATAGCCGTTCCAGCCGGTGCGCCACAACAGGGTGGCCGCCACGTTCAAATCGGTGGAGGGCGTAAACTCATATTTCAGGCCGACGACCGGTTCGAAAGTCTTGCGGACACGGGAGTTGCGCACTTTTCCGTTCTGGTAGCCCCAGTTGGAGTTGTACATATTGTCTCCCATCAGGTCATACACTTCCTGGGTGGAGGCATTCTGGGCACCCCGCTCCCCGGGCGTGGCAAAAGCGAAGAAAGCAAGGCGGTGCTCATCCCCGAATTGCTTCTCCGCCCCGGCATACAGGGCGAAAGAACGGTAATACACGCCCTTTATCCAGTCATTCCCGCCGAGCCGGGCGCTGGCGTTCACGGCAAAGCTCCAGCCGTTGTCCAGCACGCCGCTGGCATAGTTGGTCATCAGGCGCAGGCGGTAGAGGGCAGAATTGGTGAGGACGCTGAAGCGCCAGCCAGGCCGCACGCTCGAAGGCAGCGCCGCAATGTTGGTGGTGCCGTTGTAGCCGCCGACACCATAATCCGCCGGCTCCAGCCCCACGGTGCTTTCCTTGCTCCGCATCGCCTCGTTGAGGCCGCTCCACAGGGAGAACGGGCTGTAACCCGTCAGCGCGTCATTCATCTTGACCCCGGCGAGATACACGTCCTGGGTCTCGGAATTGTAGCCCCGGTTCTTGAAACGCACGGAACTGAAACCGTATCCGGCGATGTTGTTATAGACATCATTCGCCCCGAACAGGATGGTCGGGGAATCGGAATAACCGGCATCCGTCATGTCCAAATCCACGAACATGACCGGATCGGGTTCTTCCATCGTATTCCGCAGGGTCATGGTCACGCAGACCAGGTCCCGGATGGTTCCCTTCTCCACGTTGACGTGCAGGATGGCATCGTTGAATTCCGGGTTTTTGACTTCCAGGGTATAAGGGCCGTCTTCCAGTTTCTCGAAGAGGAAACTGCCGTCCTCCCCGGTCGTCTGGCCGGCAATCTTCTCTCCGGCCCGGAACAACTCCACGGAGGCGCCGGCGATGGGCGTCCGCCCCATGCGGTCCACCACACCGGCCCGGATGCCGCCCGTCTGTGCGGACGCGGCGAGCGCCAGCAGCAGGAGATTGCATACAAGAATAAGTTTTTTCATGGCAGGTATCATTTGCTGATCACGATATAGGTCGGAAAGTGGTCCGAGAAGCCGCCGATGAAGGCGCCTCCCGAGAACGTCCGGAAGGGCTGGCCTTTGTACTGGCCGCGCTGCTGCACCATAAAGGGCTTGTGGAAAATGCGCCCGTAATACTTCTTCCGGACAATGGGACGAATCTTGAATCCCCCCTGGGGTGCCTTCGCCAGGTTGTAGTTCACTTGCAGGATGTCATAGATGTTCCATTCCCCCTGGTAGGCAAGGGAGCCGTAACCGTCCTTGAGCATCCGGATGAACGGGTTGAAGAAATCGGCGGGCTCCATCTCGTCGATGGTCTCCCGGCCATGCAGCCAGACGGTCTGGCTGTCGTCGGTGGGGTTGTCGTTCATGTCTCCCATCACCACGATTTTAATGCCCGGATAGCGGGCTTCCATTTCGCGGGAATGCTTGTAGATGATTTCCGCGCCCAGACAGCGGAGGTCGCCGCCCTTGCCGCCGACACGGGAAGGCAGGTGGGTCACGTAGAAAGCGAAATGCTCTCCTTCAATCAGCCCGTGTACCATCAGGATGTCACGGGTGCGGAAATTCTCCTGCGCCTTTTCATCCAGCGTGATGGCCACTTTCGTGCCTTCGAACTTGAACGGGATGGATTCGCTGTCCAGCAAGGTAAACCTGCCGGGGCGGTACAGCAGCCCCACGTCCACGCCGCGCCGGTCCGGGCCGTCATAGTGGACAATCTGGAAATTGGCGTCCGCAATCTGCGGGTCGCTCACCAAATCTTCCAGCACGCGCCGGTTTTCGATTTCACAGACGCCCAGCACGGAGTGATATACCCCGTTGTCGTTGCGGATGGCCCGGATGACCTTGGCCATGTTCCGGATTTTCTTCGCGTACTTCACCTCGGTCCACTTGTTTCCCCCTTCGGGAAGGTATTCCTCGTCATTGTGGGCGGGGTCATCGACGGTGTCGAACAGGTTTTCAAGATTGTAGAAGCCGATGACATGGCTGCGCATGCCGTTGCCCTGGGCAACGGCGGCAACCCAGACGAAAACCGCTACAATCAAAAGGACGGTCTTTTTCATAAACATGTGGTTATAATTTCCACCAGGCGTTGTCGCGGGTGGATTCTACGATGGTTTCAATGTCGGCGGGCAGGTTGACGAAGAAATCGACTTGTACGAGTTTTTCCAGTTCGTCCACGGTCATCGCCTTGTCCATCACGCTGCCGTTGTAGGCCTCGTGGGGGAAATAAAAGCCGATGGCCGAATAACCGCCTGTAGATTGGGTGATGCCGAAAGTGCCGTTCCGGCAATAGCCGAGCAGGGCCTTGTAATACGCCGTGGGCACTTTGACGGCCTTTCCGGCATTGTCGTAAGCCACCTTCGTGCTCTTTTCGACGCAACAGCCCGTCACGACGTACAGGGTGTCGAACTTGCGGCACCAGTCCCGGACGTTCCCCTCCAGCGTCGCCCAGATTTTCTGGTTCAGGGACCCCAGCTGCGGGGTAATGTTGGTCCCGTAGAACGTCTGCACGTTGGCCGCCAGGCTCAGGCGGTCTGCAGAGGGAAGCTGATGCCCCCGGTCATACCCGCTGAAACCCTTGTACAGGATGGGCTGCTGGGATTCCGGGAGTTTCGGGTCAAGCGTGCCCCAGGCATTGGTGCGCGTGCCGGTGGAAATGGTCCAGCTGTTGAGCGGATAGGCCACCCAGTGCGCGACCAGGGCCTGCTTGTCCCAATAATACGAATAATTCCGGGTCTTGACCGTGCCGAGGGTCATTTCATGGTGGTAGAAAGAAAGCCCGTCGTCGTCATACGTACCCGGCAGTTCCAGCCATCCGGCCACGGCATCCGGCCGCTGCGGGTCGGCGGCCCGGCCCCGCTGGACGAAATAGGCCGAAGCTTCGAGGAGCCCGCTTTTCGCACAGATGGTCACGCCGCGGTCTTCCCCGGTGGCATTGGCCGCATAATCGAGGATGATGTTGCTCTTGTTCCCCGTTCCCTCCCGGGCCGACAGGGACGCCCATCCATCCCCTTCCTCAAACGCAAGGGAAAGCGTCCAGTTCCCCGTCGCCGTCACGCTGACGAACACGGCATCTGCCGCTTTGTCCCCCTCGCTGCGCCGCAACGCGACTTCCAGCACAGCCTCCCCCGCATCCGGCTGCGGGGCCTTCTCGCAGGAGAAGAGCCCCGTCAGCAGCAGAAGGGGAAGCAGAATCCGGTGTGAACGGAACGCTTGCATACGGCAGTGGCGCTACTTCAGATACACCTTGATGTTGTCGATGTAGGTGGCGCCGCCTTTGACAATCAGCATGAACGTATCCGTGTCCGCCGCAAACGAAAGCGTGTACGTGCCGGGACCAGAGGTCTCGACGGAGCCGTATTCGTTCTTGTAAAGGGCCTCGGTATAAGCCGCGCTCGCAGGCAGGTCGGTATTCGCGGGCATGGCAAAGAGGATACGCTTCTGGCCTTCATTCATGCCCTCCGTGAGGGAGAATTCGATTTTCTCGACCGCAGAGGAGAATTTCGGGGAGAGCAGGTGGGAACCGTTCTTGTTCCGCATCTGCACATAGGTCGTCTTGAGCGTCTTGTCCGCATTGGTCTGGGCGTTGACCAGGCCGGACCACGTACCGGAAGCGCTGGTGAAGTCCACCGTGGTGTATCCGTTGGCACCGCCGGCGACAGCCGCTTCCAGCGAAGCGCAGATTTCCGCATTGGTCAGTTCCAGCACCGTCACGTTGGGATCCGGCATGGCCGCCTGGACGAGGGTCACCGTGACCGCCGGCACGCTTTCGCTGCTGATGCAGGAAATCGTGAACGTCGTCTTGATTTCGGTGAACGCCGCATTGGACGGGAACTTCAGGGACACTTCCGCATCCCCGTCGCCGCTGATCGGCGAAATCTCGATGCCCATCGTGGAAGAAACGATGTTCCAACTCTGGTCGGACTTGATGTTGAAAGAAGCCGTCGTCGCTTCCGCCGGCACCTTGATGGTCGAAGGAGAAGCGCTCAGGAAACCGCCGGCGGGCTTGATTTCCGTATAGGCGATATTCGTGTACTTGCTGCCGGAACCGGTGCTGTAAACATAGAAGCCGGTCACCTCGCACAGCATGTTGTTGAAGGTGGACAGGTCGTCCGCCGGGGAAACGAGGCTGCCGGTCTTGGCGGTGGCGCCGTCCACGTTCAGGTTGTAGTAATTTCCGGAGACCACGAGGGTGCCGCGCACTTTCACATATTCGATGCCGGCGGGCGCATAGGTGTCAAATTCCGCCGTGATGTCCTTCGGGGTGGGATAGGAGACGGCGTTGCCGGAAGAAAGCACTTCCACGCCCTTCGGGTTCAGCTGCAGGCGGCCGCTGTTGGCGGGATATTCCGCGATGGCGGCGGTGATGTTGAGCTTGTCCCCGAGCTTGAAGGCGGGGGTTTCGCCGGCATACACATAGATATAGTCCGTGCCGTCGCTGAGCAGGGCGCCCGTGGCGTTCACCTGCACGGCCAGCGCGTTCTGGAGCTGCATGTTGGCACCGGCGCCGAGGGCCTTGACCTCCGCAATGGTGGTGCAGACCGTCGGTCCGACGACCGGCGCGGCGGTGCGGGTAATCTTGACATTCTTCACTTCCCACGTACCGGCCTTGGAACTGGTGGACGTATATTTGAAACCAATCTGGATTTTCTTGCCCAGATAGTCCTTGAGGTCGATGTCGCCGGAGTTCTTGAAGGTAAATGCGGCATCGTACAGGTGGTCCTGCGGGACGGAGAGCTTCGTCCACGTGCCGTCCGTGCCTTCACGCACCCAGACGGTGTTGGCCTTGCCTTTCTCGTTGTACGCGTTGCCGGCGTGGTCGAAGTTCAGGTACGCCGCCGTCTCGCCGGTCAGATCCACCAGCGGGGACACCAGCCAGCTCTCGGACTCGTAGTTGGTCTTGTTGACATAAGCGCTCGCCTTGGCACACTTGAAATTGCTGGCATACGCCCAGATGAAATTCACGCCGGAAGGTTTGTTCACGTCGTCGATGGTAAACTCGCCGAGGGACTCCTCGAAGCTCTCTTCGAGAATCTCGCCGCTGGGGCCCTGCTCGCCTTTCTGCTTGACGGTGAGGGCTACGGTCTTGGTGCCGTTGGAGCAATTCACCACATACTTGCGGTCCGCACCGGTGTTCTTCGTCACGGTCACGGTCACGCCCACGCCCTTGGGAGCGGCGGCCTGCTTGCCGGCGGGAGCGATGTCCAGCCAATCGGCATCGTCGGCAAGCGCTTCGAACTGCCATTCCCGGTTGGATTTGACGATGACCGTCTTCTCCGCCTGGGCGGAATCGAACTCGAGAAGCACAGCGTCGCTCTGCTCGTCGATGGTCAGATAAGGAAGCCCGGGCTCGTCGGGTTTCTGGTCGCACGCCGCCACGAAAAGACAGGCAGCTGCGGCAAGGAGAATACTTTTCAGTTTCATATCAATGGTTGTTAGTTGATGCTATACTTTCCAAAGATACGAAATTATTTCGGTTATTAAAAACAAGCAGGCTCACCCATTCGTACACCGCAGGTTCGAAGAAACGCAAAAGTCTCCTGCTGGCAGCTGGCCAGAGGCCGAAATACGGGCAGGGCGGCTCCTGAGCCCTTTGTTAACGGGTGAATGAAGAAAGTGTGGAGCCTCCGCTCTTTCGACTGAACGTTCTGGACAAACGCAAAGGAAGCAAGAAACCGGAAACAACCACACCGTCATCTATGAAGAGACCGGAGGGATGCCCCCCAATCAAGCCATATCATAGACAGGCGCAGTGTCTCACGCGCTCCCTTTTCCTTTTGAAAATTGTCCAGATTTTCAGTCGGGACGCGAAAACACTTTCGCAATATGTGCGCCGAAAATCGGCTTCGCAAAGATAAAGTTTTTCCCCAAGAAACAAAAAAGGCCGGCTTACGCCGACCTTCAAAAGGAAGATGCTTGTTTCCAGGGAAACCGCTTACTTCGTGATGAAGTGGTCATTTTCCCACACGCCTACCTGGAGATTTGCGTTGTACCGGGAAGGAATGCAGATGAGGGAACCGGTGCCGGCCATCTCAATCTTATTCTTGATCTGGGCGTATGCGGCTACGGTCACACCGTTCGAAGAGATGACACCGTTGCGGTTGGAGAGCGTCAAGGGCGTATCGAAAGTCACGTCCGACAGTTCCACCCAGCAGTTCTGATAGCGCAGGTATGCAGCCATCAAGGCAGGAAGCGTCATCGCGGTCGGGACGGGCGCTTCTCCGTCGGTCACCGTAGCAGCCTCCACGTCCACGCTCGTCAGTTCGGCAAACCCATTGTACAGCGTCACCTTGCCGGAGACCGTACCATTGATGGTCTGGCCCGCCACCAGGCCGTGGTCCTGCATATAAAGCTGGATACCGCCGGTAGCATCTTCAATAAACGCATTCTTCCCATTCACATAGGTCACCACGGCATCCGTGAACGTTCCGCTCCAGACTTCCGCATCCGCGGTCGCACTGTTGTTCAGTTCCGCGATATTGGCCGGGGCGATGTCGCCTTCCACCACCTTCAGGTTCTTGATTTCCCATGTGGCATAGGCATCCGGACTGGAATTGTACTGGAATTTCAACATGACCAGCTTGCCGGCAAAACGCTTGAGACTGATGTTTCCGGAAGAAACATACGTCCAGTTTTTCCCGGAAGAATAGGCCGGAATCTGCAACTCCGTCCAGGAGGTTCCGTTGTCGGTACTCGCGAAGAGTTTCAGTTCCCCGGCCGGAGAAGCGGCATAACGCTGCACATGCTCAAAGGTCAGCACGGCGGAGCTCACGGAGGCGAGGTCGATGTTCGGGCCTATCAGTTCGGCCTGCGATGCGACGGCCTTGGTCGCCTTCGCCACCATACCGTAATCCTTGCTGTTGGTCCAGATGCTGGCCACGCCTTCGACAGGAATGATATCCTGCGTTTCCCACGCGCCCTTGCTGCCGAGGAAAGTCTCCTCGTACGGAAGCGCATACGCGGCCAGGCCAGAGCCCTGGGCAACGGAAATGCTCACCTCGGAGGCTTGCGAACCGGAAGCGGAACGCAGCGTCAAAACGCCTTTGCGGGCATCATCCACATTGGGCAGCACGCGGAAAGAAATCCAGGCCGTATCCGCCGGGTTGGTTTCAATCTTGGAGGGAACCCCCTTCTTGCACTGCATATCCCGAATCAGCACCCAGTCTTCCCCTTGGGTCAGGAACACCCCCTCACCCTTGTACGTGGCTTTCACGACAAATTCGCCGCCTTCCTTGGGGAATTCCACCGCATCCGTATCCAGCTTCAGCAGGGACTTGGTCACCTGGAGGACCGACACGTCCACCAGTTCGACGGTCGTGCCGTAGGTGGTCTTGGGACCCTGTACCTCCACGACGTCGCCCACTTCGATGTTGAAGCTCGCCCAGTTGTAACTGCCGTTGGCATCGACGGTTCCGTAGATATAGATTTCACCGGTGTCGTCCTTGAGATACCAGTTGCCATAGTTGGTGTTGGCGATGGCCGTACAGACACCTTTCACGGTGAAAGTCTTGCCGTCCACCCCGTCAATCACTTCCTGACAGGTCGCCTTGACAGCCGACATGGTGCCCTGACGTATCTGCAGGTACTGCGTGTTGGAACCGGCGACAATCTGGAGTTCCTGCTCACGGCCGAAGTCGCAGGCCGCTGCAGAGAACGTGAGGACAGTTTCCCCTGCGTCGCCGGAAACAGCGTTGCAGGACAGCCAGGCCGGGAATTCCGCATAGATGGCGCTGCCGTTGTCATCCTTTCCGATGTTGCAAATCTGGGCAAACGCCCACGCCTCTGCCGCCGTAACGGTCACATCGACCGATCCGCCGCCAGCCGGAATGGCCAGGAAAGTCTTGGACAACTGGATGTTCGGGAGGGAAGTGGCTTCCTTGGTGGTGCATCCGAAGGCAAGCAACACGCAGGAAACAAGTGTGACAAAGAAAATTCTGGTTTTCATATTGTCTGTCCTCTTAATTAGTTAAACATATACTTGATACCGACGGAAGCGTACCAGCACTGCCCCACGGTATGGTAGAGCGTCCAGGTCTGCGTCGAACCGCTGACGGCAGCCGGCGTGGAGAAGGTGGCATAGCCATCCGCATCCGCACCCTCATATTTGAGGATACGCCCGGAATTCAGCGTCGGGTTCATCTGCTTGGAGACGCCCCAGCTGCTGTTGAAGAGGTTCGCAAGGTTCTTGACGTCCAGGCTCAACTGGAGCGTGTTCATCTGGCTGCCGACCTTGATGCGGAAGTCATGTTTGTACGCGAAGTCAAAGCGGTGTACCCACGGGGAATAGACGCTGTAGGCCTCCGCATACTGTCCCTGGTGACGGCTCAGGTAGCTGTCATTGTGTACAAAGGACATGAAGCGGTCGCGGTCGCCCTCGCTGACGAAGCGGAACTCGCCGTCGGCCACCTGCTTGTCCGTCGGGATATAGAGGGCATCGTACTGGTAGCCGTCGCCGTTCATGTCGTTGGCCAGCATATAGGAATAGTTGTAGCCGCCGCGCCAGCTTTCATAAATCAGGCTGAAGTGGTCGCCGCAGTGGTTGTGGTAGTTCACCGCCGCGATGATGCGGTCGGGCGTCACATACTGCGAATTGTGCAGCTTGATGTTGTTCGGACCATGCGTGGTCGGCACATAGGTGAACGCGGATTCGGCGTCGGAACCCGGCATACCGGTCAGTTCCTTGGAGACGGTACGGGTGTAGGATGCCATGAGGTCCACTTCCGGAACCGGCTGCATCTTCATCTGCACGTTGGCGGTATAACCGTACCCTTCATTGGTGTTGCTCAACACGAAGGCCTTGGTGCCGGTGCGGAATTCCGCGGGATAGAGGGGACGGTTGTCCACGCCGTTGAAGCGGGCAAAGCCCTCGACCGGCTTGAGGCTCCAGTCAGAAATCGTCACACCGTTGATGGTCTTGTTGAAAATGCCTTCCGCCGTAATGGAGAACGGGAAGGAGGTCGGGAAGGAATAATCCACGGCCAGGGAGGTCTTCCACACCTGCGGCATCTTGAAGTTGGGGTCCACGGCGGCGATGGAACTGGGCTTGGTGCCCGTTTCCGGGGAAATCGTCTCGGGATACCCCATGGCGATGAGTTTCTTGTAAAGCTCCTCGCGGGTCAGCACGCCGCCGGCGAACTGGCTCATGTCGATGTACTGCTTGCCGTTACGCTCGACGACCGCCCCGGTATAACCGTCCCAGGTCGGGGTGTTGGCGTTGAGGGCGAGCTTGTTCTGCACCATGCCGCTGTTAGTCGGCATGTTCGTGAAGAACACGAGCGGGAGACGGCCGGAGAAGAGGCCGGTGCCGCCGCGGACTTTCAGGCTCCTGTTGCCGAACACGTCCCAGTTGAAACCGATGCGGGGGGACACGGTGATGTTGGCATTCGGCCACGCACCTGTATCGATATGCTGCTCGGTGTACCCGTACGTCTTGGGATAATAGGTCAGGTCCTGGATGGCCTTGTTGGTCATCAGGTCGCCGTTGTCGAAGAAGAGGCCGTCCAGCCGGATGCCGGCGGTCAGCTTGAAGTTGTCGCTGGCGGACCACTCGTCCTGCGCATAGAGGCCGGCCTTGTGGAACTGCACGCGGGCGGCGGGCGTCTGGTTGCCGTCATAGCCGTAGGTGAGGGCCACGATTTCGGGCGTGCCGCCGGTCAGGAAGTCATTGATGCTCCCGAAACGGTAATAGCCCGTTCCGTTGCGCATGTACTGGTTGTCGGCCATCTGGTATTCATAGCTCAGGCCGCCGGTCACCTTGTGGGCACCCGCATACCAGGTGATGTCGTCCTTGATGTTGGCCACCGTGTTGTGGACGGCGTTCTTCCAGGTGAAAAGTTCATAACCCAGCGACATGTACTGCGTGTTGGTGCCGGTACCGTCCTGGATGTCGATGAACGGGAAGTCGGAGGAAGTGGAGCCGCGCACGTCATCGAGCTTGGAGAACGTGGCCAGCAGCTGGTTGGAAACATTGTCGCCGATGCGGCTGTTCAGGTCGATGGAAGCCGAATGCACGAGGTTGTTGATGGAATACATCGAATTCGCATAGGACATCGAATACAGCGACGTACGTGCATACGGGGAACGGGTGCCGCCGTCCATGGACGAAGCGTTGGGCGCGTTCCAACCCGTGTTGTTGGTATAATTGTAGCGCAGGGAGAGGTGGTTGCGGTCATTGATGTTCCAGTCGATGCGGGCGAGGGCCTTGATGTTGCTCTCGTCGGCGGGGAACTGCGTAAACGAACCAGTCTCGTAGCCGTAGGTCTCCCGGACAAAATCAGATACGCGCTGCATATCCTCCACGGAGGCATAGGACAGGTACTTGTCCGCATTGCCCACACCGTTTTCGGAAGCCCGCCAGCGGTTGGCGACGGTCGGGGACTTGGCGTATTCGAAATTGACGAAGAAGAAGAGTTTGTTCTTGATGATGGGGCCTCCGAGGGTCACGCCGTACGTCGTGTTGCGGTCCCGGTCGCGGGCGCCGCCAATCTGTTCGCCGTCCACGGTGTCACCACGCATGTTCTCGTTGCGGTGATAAATGTAGGCACTGCCCTTGAAGGTATTGGTACCGGACTTCGTGATGGCGTTCACGCCGCCGCCGATGAAATTGTTCTGGCGCACGTCATACGGGGAAATTACCACTTGCAGTTCTTCGATGGCATCGATGGAAATCGGGGTGCCGCCGCCGGGCAGGTTGCCGCTCAGGCCGAAGTTGTTGTTGAAATTGGCACCGTCCACGGTAAAGTTGGCGGTACGGTCATCCGTGCCTGCGAATTTCATTCCGTTTCCACCGTAGGGCGACAGGCGGGTCACATCCGTGATGCTGCGGTTGACGGTCGGCAGGTTGACGATATCCCGGTTGCTGATATTCGTCGCAGCGCCGGTCTGCTCGGTCGCAAACTTGGAAGAAGCCGTGGAAATCACGACGGATTCCGCCAGCCGCTCCGCATCGTCCTGCAGCGAGGCGTTCAGGGCATACACTTCCGCAAGCTGGAGCGTGACGTCCGTGTAGGTGACTTTCTGGTAACCGAGACAGGAAACCTCGACCGCGTACGGACCGCCCGCACGCATACCGATGATGTTATACCGTCCTTCGGCATTCGTCACCGCATAATACTGCGTACCAGACGGCGTGTGGACCGCCACGACGGTCGCACCGGGAACGGATTCCCCGGCAGCGTCGGTAATCCGGCCGCCGAGGGAGGAGGTCGTAATCTGCGCAATGGCAGGTACGGCCATCAGTGTTGCCACTACAGACAGCAACAGGGCATGGATACATTTTTTCATAAAACGTCGGATAGTTTTAATAAATAAATTCCGTGGGGCAAAGTTACCACAAGAAAACATCATAACAAAATAAAACGAGAACTATCTGATACGAAGCGGGCGCGAAAAACCGGCTGTCGGAAAACGCCCGTCGGGAAAAGGGCCCATATTACGGGCAGGTGTTTGGAAAACGCACAATTTGGTTTATCTTTGCCCCTGCAAACCTGCGAGGAGAGATTTGGATGCTTGCAACCTCGCGAAAAAAAATGCTAAAAATGAAAACCTATCTTTTTACCTCGGAGTCCGTCTCCGAAGGGCACCCGGACAAGGTTGCCGACCAGATTTCAGACGCCATCCTCGATGAATTCCTCCGCCAGGACCCGGAATCGAAAGTCGCGTGCGAAACCTTTTGCACGTCGGGGCTGGTCATCGTGGGCGGGGAAGTCCGCTCCGAACATTCGTATGTGGACATCCAGGAAGTGGTGCGCGGCGTCATCGCCCGCATCGGCTACACCCGCTCGGAGTACCTGTTCGATGCCGCTTCCTGCGGCATCATCTCCACCATCCACGAGCAGAGTTCCGACATCCGCCGGGGCGTCGTGCGGGAAGAGGCGATGGCACAGGGTGCCGGCGACCAGGGGATGATGTTCGGCTATGCCTGCCGGGACACGGAAGACTATATGCCGCTGCCGCTGTCCCTGTCGCACCGGCTCCTGCTGACGCTGTCCGACATCCGCCACAACCACCCGGAGCTGATGCCGTACCTGCGGCCTGACGCCAAATCCCAGTTCACCGTCGAATATGCGGAAGGGAACATCCCCCTGCGGATACACACCATTGTCTTGAGCACGCAGCACGATTCCTTCGACAGCGATGCACGCATGCACGCACGGATTGAACGGGATGTCCGGGAGATTCTCATCCCGCGCATGGTCGCTTCCCTGCCCCCGCAGACGGCGGCCCTCTTCGACGGGAACTTCATCCTGCACGTGAACCCCACCGGCAAGTTCGTGATTGGCGGCCCCGCGGGCGACACGGGCCTGACGGGACGCAAAATCATCGTCGATACCTACGGCGGAAAAGGGGCGCACGGCGGCGGGGCGTTTTCCGGCAAAGACGCCTCCAAAGTGGACCGCAGCGCCGCGTATGCCGCCCGCCACATCGCCAAGAACCTCGTGGCCGCAGGCGTCGCGGATGAATGCCTGGTACAGCTGGCCTATGCCATCGGGGTCGCCGAACCGGTCAGCGTCTATGTCAACAGTTACGGCAGCGCCCATCTCCCCGGCGCCGGAACCCCGGACGCAGCCATCGCCGATGTGGTGCGCGACTGCTTCGACCTGCGCCCCGCGGCCATCGTGGAGCGTTTCGGCTTGAAGAACCCGATTTTCCTGCCGACGGCTTCCTACGGGCACATGGGACGCAAGCCTTATACGGCCCCTGTCCGTTTTGCTGACGGCAGCACCCGCGAAGTCTGGTTCTTCGGCTGGGAGCGGCTGGATGCCGTCCCGGAACTCCGCCGGCGTTTCGGCCTATAATCCCTTGCCACCCATGCCGAAAGCCAAGAGCAAAATCCAGATAACCAACCGCCGGGCATCTTTCGATTACGAATTTATCGAACAATATGATGCCGGCATCGTGCTCGTGGGCACGGAAATCAAGAGCCTGCGGGCGGGAAAAGCCTCCCTGCAGGATGCCTGGTGCTATTTCTCCGGCGGGGAACTGTATGTGCGCGGCATGAACATCGCCACCTATTTCTGGGCCTCCCGCTGGGGCAGCCACGAACCGGCACGGGACCGCAAGCTCCTGCTGACCAAGCGCGAACTGCGCCACCTCGCCCAGGCGGTCAAGACCAAGGGGCTGACCATCGTCGCCACGCGCGCCTATATCGCCGACAACGGCTACGCCAAGTTGCACATCGCCCTTTGCCGGGGCAAGAAGGAGTACGACAAACGCGCCACCATCAAGGAAAAGGATATCCGGCGCGAAATGGAGCGAAGCTGACGACATGCCGGCGCGTAAACCCATCATGGCAAAAATGCCTCCTGCAGAAACCCTTGATTTCCGGGCGCTGGCAGCGTTGTGGCAGCGCGGTGAGACCGGGCTTTTCGTCATCCTCGGCCCCACCGCTTCCGGCAAGACCCGCCTGGCCGTACGGCTGGCACAGGCACTGGCATGTCCCGCCGAAATCATTTCCGCGGATTCCCGGCAGGTCTATCGCGGGATGGACATCGGCACGGGCAAAGATTTGTCCGATTATGCCGGCATCCCCTACCACCTGATAGACATCCTGGATGCCGGACAGCAATACAATGTCCACGACTTCACGGAAGACTTCCGCCGCGTGTATGCAGATATCCGGAAACGGGGCGCCGCCCCCATCCTCTGCGGCGGCACCGGCCTGTATATCAACGCCGTCCTGTCCGGGTACGACTTTGCCGGGAAGAAACCGCTGAGCAGCGCGATGGCCTCGGAGGACCCCTCCGGCCTGCGGCCTTTCGTCATCGGAACCCGGGTCTCCCGGGAAGAACGCAATGCGCGCATCGACAGGCGTCTGGACGAGCGGCTGCAGGAAGGGATGGTGGAAGAAATCCGCGGCCTGCTCGCATCCGGGGTCAGCGCCGAAGTCCTGATTTCCTACGGATTGGAATACAAATTCGTGACCCGGTATGTGCTGGGTGAGCTGGACTACGGCCAGATGCGGGAGCAGCTCGCCACCGCCATCCACCAGTTCGCCAAGCGCCAGATGACCTGGTTCCGCGGCATGGAACGCGCCGGGATTGTCATACACTGGGTGGAAAACTGAAGGGCGGCCCTTTCCGGCTTCTTACGCCA
Source organism: Bacteroidales bacterium (assembly GCA_017612675.1). Lineage (GTDB taxonomy): Bacteria > Bacteroidota > Bacteroidia > Bacteroidales > UBA932 > Cryptobacteroides. The sequence continues at coordinate 9,779 of JAGAFI010000032.1, read as the reverse complement.
ACAAATCGTTGTATGCCGCCACCCAGTCTTTGATACATTCCGACCAGATGGCCTGGTGACGCCCGTTTTCCGAATCCCTCTCCGCAATCTCCTTGAAATCATCCAGTTTGGCGGCAATCCCACCCAGGCGGGCCGCACAGTCTTCTATGCCCGAGACCGCGATGCCACCCTCGAAGCCATAGGCTTTCATAATGGTCACATAAGGAAGCCAGTCTCCATAGACCAGCACGGATTTGGCACACAGGCATTCGAGGATACTGCGCGAGAAACCGTCGAAAGTGGACAGCTGCAGGGCGATGTCCGTCGCATTCCGGATACGACCGATTTCTTCGTCGGACAGGAAACGACCGCTGAAAAATGAATAGGAAAATCCGGAGGCCTTCAGTTCCTCCTCCACCTGCCGGACATACTCCCCGACGCCCCCCCGCGTCATCGGCGCGATGAGATGTATGCGCGCCTGTAGCTGCCCCTGCGCTTTCAGCGCCCGGATAATCGGAATATGCTGGTGGATGGATTTCCCGCTGTACCCGATGAGCACGGTCGTCTTGCCGGCAGGAATGCCCAATTTCTGTTTGGACGCCTCCCGGCTTTCCACTTTCATCAGGTCAAACAGCGCTTCGAGCGGGGCAGAGCCCAGATAGCCCCGGTAATACCGCCCCTTGAAACCGGGGATTTTTGCCAGCAGCTTGTCCTTGCCGACCACCCCGTTGATGATGCCGTCCGCCTGCCGGGTCAAGCGGTCCAGAGCGCGCAGGTACAGCCGGTTCGAGCCCAGCACCCGCTGCTTCTTGAACTCCCCGCCCCAGAAAGACAGCACCAGTTTCCGGCAATGCCGCTTGATATCCTTCTGCAAGACCATCGGCGCCGTCACCCACTGGCAATGGATGATGTCATAGTGCTTCCCCTTCAGGTAACGCCGGAGCGCACGCCCTTTCACAAGGGGATCGACCAGCGCCCGCACCTTGGGGACCGGACAAGCGCCCGCCCGGGCGACGCTGTCATAATACGCCCTGTCGTATTCCTGCTTGTCCGCCGGAAAGAATTCGAAGACGTCGATGTGAATATCCATACTGGCCTTCAGCCACTTCGCGTAGTTGTAGATGAAGGTATCCCCGGCAGAACTCGCCACCAAAAGCAAATTGAGCATCGCTTCTCCGTATTACAGAACCTGTATCATTTTCAGATACTCCGGCCACTCGCCCATGTCTTTCCAGGCATGTTCACTCACGGGAAAGCATCCCACACGACCGCCGCGCGCCTTGATTTTTTCCATCAGGTGCGTGATATGGAAAAACTCACCCTCCGGAATTTCCTCCATGCACGCCGGATTCAGGATATACACGCCGGTGTTTACCTGATAGGTCAATTCCGGCTTCTCGCTCAAGGCCACCATCAGGCCATCCTCCCCGGTCTCGATGACGCCGTAAGGTATCTTGAAACTTTTGACCATGGTCACAATCGTCAGGTCGTTGTGATTGCCCACATGGTAATCATACACGTCACGGTAGTCCTGTTCATTGATGCTGTCGCAGTTGGACACGAAGAACGGGGTCGTAATCCGGCCTTTCAGCAGGGCCACGCTGCCAATCGTCCCCAAAGGCTTGTCCTCCTGGAAAAACTCGATGTCATACTTGTGGTCGAGTTGGCCCAGATAGTATTTCATCATGTCCGCCTTATAATTGACCGACATATAGAACTTGTGGCAGCCGATTCCTTCAAACTGGTCCAGAATGGTTTCCAGAATGGTTTTTTCGCCGATGGGCACAAGCGGCTTGGGAATCACGTTGGTAATCGGTTTCAACCGGGTCCCCTTGCCTCCCGCCATGATGACCACCGGCAAATCAATCTTTTCCCGCTCCTGCAGTTCCGCTGCCTTGAACAAATCATTCCAGAACCAGACATCCACCAGTTCCCCCGCTCCGTCCAGCACCGGCATCACTTCCGCGCGCATCTTGCGCATCTTTTCCCGGACAGCCTCTTTCCCTTCGGACAGGTATCCATATACCTTGTTTTTGTTCAGGATGCCGCTCACCGGTTCTTTCAGCGAGACATTCTTAATGATGGCCCGCTGGATATCGCCCAAGGTCAACAATCCCTCAAAGTGCCCGCCTTCGCACACGAACAGGATTTTTACTTTCCGCTCGTCCATCACTTTCATGGCATCGAGCAACGATACCGTCGGCGAAATCGTCCGGCGGCTTATTTTCTGAAACGCTTGCATTCCCATCATCTTTAACGGTTTCTGACCGGATTCATCCGATATGTTCATAATCTTCCGCCTCAACGGCGATGTTACAGGCCTTGCTCTTGTCCAGCACGCCGGAAAACAGGTTATACTTTGAAATGAGAAGCCGCCGCACAATATAATAGCGGGGCAGTTTCATCAGGACGCCCAGCACACGCATCCGAAGACGGAACAAACAACTGGAATACGCCATCAGCACGTTTTCCGCCGTCAATTGCGTCAATCTGTACCGGCTGGCAATCCTTTTACGCCGCCCCAGCTGCAGTTCCACCATCATGCCAATCCGGTTCCGCCCGCGCCAGACCGCCACGACCGGCCCCTGAACCCGATAGGGATAGGTCCACACCCGTTTCAGGGCATGGCATTCTTCCGCACTGGCCGGATAATACATGGGACGGGGCGCCTGTATGCATTTGTCGGGGAACAGGAAATTCCCCATGCTGTAATAAATGTATTTCCCCTTGTAACGCACGACCGGATTGACCAGATGCGGATGGCTTCCGATAACGGCATCCGCCCCCGCATCAATCAGCCGCATCGCCTGCTGCTTGCAATCAACGGGAGGATAATACGTATGTTCAACCCCCCAGTGGGGCAGCACGAACACATAGTCATATTGCGTCTTCAGTTCCGCAACCGTTTTCACCAGTTCTTCTATGCCCACCTGGAATACGCCGAAATCCGTCTCGGAGGCGACATGATACATCCGGACACAGGGCGGGTCTATCATGCAGCCCAGGAAAGCCAGGGTTTTCCCTTTTATCCGCACGACAGCCGGACGCCCCGCTTCTTCCCGGTTATGCCCGGCCCCGCAGTATTGGATGCCCAGCTGGTCCAGCTGCCGGACGGCGTTTTCGTATCCCGCCAGCCCGAGGTCGAATGCATGGTTGTTGGCCAGCGTAACGACATTGATATCCAATTCCTGCAACCGGAAAAGGTCTTCGTTCCGCACATAGATATTGCTCATGTCATCCCGGAACTTCACCTCATCGAAAGGCAAATCCGTACCGACACCGCACTCCAGCGTGCCTATCCGCAAATCAAATTGCCGCATATAATCCAGGACATCCCCGGCCATGTACCGGTCCTGGTACGGCAAGACACCGCCCGGCATGATATCGCCGACGCACAGCAAGCTGATTGAATCCTTTTTCCCCGCCATCCTATTTTTTGCCTCTTACGAAAAACTTCTGCATATATGGCCGCACGATGCCGCCGACATCCCGCATCCCGGCCAGCTTGAAAACATAGGCGATGCCGACATACAGGACGAGGAACACGGCCAGTTCAACGCCGCCTTTCAGGTACATGCCGAGACCGCAGAAACGCCCGGCAAGGTACGCGAGCGCAAAAGAAACGAGCGCCGTCACCAATATGGGCAGCAAATCCCGCAGCTGGGTCCAGATATTATACCCGATATACACGGAAACCAGGGAGGCATTGACGAAATAAATCAGCCACGATTTCATCACCATGCCCGCCAGCATCCCCTTGATGCCGAACAGCCACAAACCCGCAATGACGAACACGACTCCCACGAGTTGCTTGACAAGGCCCCATTTGAACATCTCCTTGCTCTTCCCGATGGCGGCAATGGTCTGGGAATTGGCCGCCTGCAGGCAAATCGCCAGGCCGGCCAGGCACAGCATCTGGAAATACGGGATGCTCTCGACCCATTTTTCGGAATACAGCAGGATAAAGAGCGGCCGCGCCAGCAATACCAGCAGGAACATCAGGGGAAACACCAGAAACGCGATGGCGGCAGTAATCTTCTTGATGGCCAAGATGATGCGCACCTTGTCGTCCTGCAGTTCGGAATACACCGGATACGTGACCTGGGACACGACTTGCGAAAGCGTATTGGAGGCCAGCCGTTCCGTTGAATGGGCCTTTGAATAATAGCCCATCATCGCCGGATTATACAGCCGCCCGATGAACAGGCCCTGGATATTGTTGACAGCCGTGGACACCAGCGATGTCAGCAACATATACACGCCGAAGCCAAACAGTTCTTTGAACGACCGGATGGAGAAGACCAGCTTGGGGAACCACTTGTTGGTGGCCCAATACACCAGCGTCGGGATAGCTACCAACAGGATGTTCTGGGCCACCAGTGCCCACACGCCCCAGCCTTTGTAGGCCAGCCAGATGGTAATGCCCAACGTCAGCACGGACGTCCCGGTCAGGGTAATCGCGATTTTCTTGAAGCGGAACTGCTTGTTCAGCTGATTGGCCTGGACGGTTTGCAGGGCGTTAATAATCAGCACGACGCCCTGCACCCGCAAGACATCGCTCAACAAGGGCATCTTATAGAAACGTGCGATAACGGGGGCGCAAAAGAACAATATCAGGTAAATGACAATGGACACGCCCAGGTTCCAGAAGAACACGGTCGAGTAATCCTCCTGCGTGGGGCGCTTCTTCTGGATAAGCGCCGACCCGAATCCGCCGTCGATGAAAGCATCGGCAAGCAACATGAATATCGCCAGCAAACCGATGCAGCCATAGTCTTCCGGCTCCAGCAAACGGGCAAGGACAATGCTGGAGACAAAACTCACGAATATCCGGGAGAATCGCTGTATCGATGTCCATACGACACCGGAAACCGCTTTTTGCTTTAGATTTGTATCTGCCATGCCCCTGTACGTCTTATCGCCCAAACGGCCCGGAAGCCGCCTTGCATGATGCTGAACCTATATCAAATCCTCGTAATGCACCCCGCTGCCGGCAGCCAGGACCACATCCCGGCCAAGCCCCCGCTTTCTTGCCTCCCGGAAGATATAATGGGCGAAATTGGTGTCGATGTATGACAGGCCGACCGAATTGAAATAAATGAATTCCGCATCGTTTTCCCGGCCCTTCCGGAGCCCGCCGACCAAATCCGACAGATTGGCATAGATGTCACTGTCTTGCAACAGTCCTTCCTTATACATCCGGCAGATGGTCTGTGTCCGGTGTTTGGAGGCCTCCCAATTATCCACCACAATCTTATCCGCCTTCAACGCGACGCCGTACTCGTCTTCCCAGCCGCCCACATGGATATACAGGCCGCCTTTGGTAATGTCCGCGGCTTTCAGCACGGGACTCTGGCCGCTGATGGCCGTGACGATAATGTCCGCCCCGCCCGCGCAGGCATGGGAATCATTGCCGCAGGTAACGAAGGACACATCCGGCACAATGGAACGAAACGCCTCGGCAAAACGCTGTTCACTCTGTGCGCTCCGGGAGGATACCCGGCACTCTTTGATGGTCGGGAACATGTGTTTGAGCAGGGCAAAATGCATACGCGCCTCTTCCCCGGCACCGATGATGCCGACCACCTCCACTTTTGAGGGCGCCAGATACCTGGCCGCCACACAGCCTACCGCCGCCGTGCGCATCTTGGTGGAAAGCGTCCCGTCAATGACGGCGACGGGGAATCCCGTTTCCAACTCGGAAAGCAGCATGACTCCCGTGACATTCTGGATACCTTTCGGTGCGTTTGAGGGAAAGACGGACACCCATTTCATTCCGCACACCTTTTCATCCATCAGGGTGGCCGGCATACAATTGATGCGATTCTGCGACTGCTCGTCGAAAATCTGGGAAATTTTATCCGGCATCAGGGTCGCTCCGGCCAGATACTTTCGGAATGCATCTTCCACGATACCGAATATGGCATCGGCATTCCCCTTGAAAATCTCCGCCACTTCTTCCTGGCTGATGATTCTGATGGTTATTCCACGCATGGTTTATGATGATTAAAGAGACGACTTGTCCATATACTGAAGGAATTGCTCCCGCAGGCCTTTCTTGCCCGCTATCTGCGCACCGCGGAACCGTCCCCAATTGCCTTCAATCAGTTCCCACCCCTGTTCGGTAAGGGCGAAATCCCAGGCGATATACGGATGTCCCCGGAAAGAACGGTGCGCCGCTTCCGCCGTCTTCAAAAGCGCTTCCCACTGCGGAATCTGTGCGCCCATGAAAGTCTTGCCGGAATCGGGATGCGCCGCATAGACATGGCTGTAAATATCATAGCCTTCGGAACAAATCCGGCCGCTCCGGGCATCAATCAGGGCAAACACCCCGCCGGCGGACGTGTTGTCAACGGTCCTGCCCGCCCGGCCCGTCCGGAAAATGGGCGCCAGCACAAAGAAACCCTGCCGGGTAAGGAATGTCGGCAGCCTGACCGTGTTCACCGAAGACGCATTCCAGACGGCCATTTCCGCACTTTGCCGGATGCGCTCTTCCAGCATCCATTTCTTCCCGGACACGAAGAGCCTGTCGAAAAGGCTGTCCGCCGCATGGTCGTCACCGGCCTCATATATGAATGAGCCGTCTCCCTCCGACCCGGCCAGCGGTTTCACGAAAAGATGCTGCACCTGCAGGCAGAAGGTCCGGAAGGCCTCTTTTTCGGTATGCCCGTCAAAAAGCATGATTGCCCGGTGGAAAAAAGGACGGGCCAGTTCATAGAAGTGATACTTATCCGAAAGGTCCTGCAGATACTTGTCGTAGCCAATGCGGCTCACCAGGACCGCATCTTCCTCCGAATCCGTCAAATATGCGTCCCGCTGCGCCCAATTCTTCCCGGCAAACCCGAAATAGAAATACTCCGCAGGCAGGAGATCATACCGCACATAACAGCGCCTGATATCCGATACCAGCCGCCGCATACCGGCCTTGTCCTGCTGGCGGTCCGCCGGCACAAAGCGCCCGACAGCCGTTTTCAGGGCGGCGCCGAAAGAGCCGCCTCCGTGTACCCAAACCCTGTCTCCTTCCAGCAGCAGCATAAAACGCCGCTTCTGCCTGGGAGGAAGCTTGCACAACAGCCTGATGATGTATTTGTTTGCCATTCTCCGGAAATTACAGTTCCTGCACGCGCAATTTATTGGAAACAAGGTTGTTCCCGCACGCATCGAGTACTTGATATGTCGCCTGGATGAAGCGGAGGATTTCGCGCATCTCTTCCTTTCCTTCATACACGAAATGGAACAGGCAGAAGACCTGCCCGAAAGACCCCGTGTCGGCAATGACGTCCCCGACGGCTTTCTGGTACGGGACGACGACAAGGTTGCGCCCATATTTCTCCCGGATGGCCTCCAGCCCTTCTTCCCGGCACACCTTCCCCGGATTGCAGTGTACCGGATAAATGCAATAATGCTTTCCCCGGGGCACCGTATCCGGAATCAACGACTTGAAGCCGTGCAGGAGGCTGTCGCCTGTCGTCGCAAAATACAAATCAGCAAAGAACTGGTTGATGCCGCTCAGGTAATCTACAGAATAGAAAGAAAAAGAGCCGCCATACCGATAGCCTACTTCATTGAAATAGAACTGGTCGCCATCCTGGAAGATTTCAATCCAAATGGTTCCCTCCCGGATGCCTATTTCCGCGAACAAGGCCCGCAACTTCCCTTCATACAATTCCAGGAAACGTTTTTCCGAGCGGCTCGGGCAAGTAAAAAGGCCGGCCACATAAGAGCCCTGCTTCTCATACTTGACCGGAACCTTATCCTCCGACAGCACGAAATGCATCTGTCCGTTGCTGAAAGAGAAAAACACGACCAATCCGTGGTTGTTGACAAACTTTTCGCAAATCACGGACTCCGTCGGCGAGCAGGCGGCAGCAAGCTGATAGCCTTTTTTCAATTCTTCGGCATTGCGGCAAACGGAGAAACCGTTGCTGCCGCTGCCGTCGGTCGGCTTGGTGATGACCGGATAGGCGGTTTCCGGAACGGAGCCGGCCACATCGGCAGGATCAAGGGCATATTTCGATACGACGGGCAGTCCATGCGCGATACACAGATCTTTGAAGCGGCTTTTGTCCTGCAAAAGCTCCCACTGCTCCTTGCTGCAATAACAGGGCAGGCCCAGGCGGTTAATCCAGCTGCATGCGTGCGATACGATGAACTCGCTGCCGCCCATATAGATTCCGTCAAACTTGTGCTCCTGCACAAAAGGAATCATAACGGCGGGATCGGTCGTATCTATCCGGTAATACGCTTCCACGATATCGTCCAAAGGGGCGGGATACAAGCCGGCAAAAAAGAGCCTCACCCCATAATAATCGGCAAAAGACTTGATCAAATCTTTCCACACGCTGCTCCCCAGGAGCAACAGGCGTTTTCCCCTGATGTCTTTCATACGGTATTCAAATAGCTATCCGATGGTCGGCACAATAGATGATATAACCGGAATTGGTCGCTCCGACATTGCCCGTCGCTTCATCAAATTCTTCTTTCACGACAGTATTCCTGACGCACCACCGGGCCGTCCGGGCCTGCTCGAACAAGGGTTTCAGGCGCTCATTCTGCTTGCTGTGGAAATAAATGCCCGCATAGGCCTTGCTGGTCACCGGGACGGGCTGATAAATGCCCAGATGACATTCTATGGCAGCCTTGTAATAATCAAATCCGGTACTTAACGGGGTCAGCGTATCAGAAATGTGGTCTCCGCCGCCACGGGCGCCAACCTCGATGAAATAGATTTCTCCGTCGATAATCTTGATTTCCAAATGGGCCATGCCGCAATTCAGGCCCAGCACTTCCAGGATATCCCATGCCGCCCGGTCGATTTTTGCCTTCATTCCGTCCGACAGGTTGGCGGGCTGGTGGTGGGCAATCTCCACGAAATGGGGCGGGCCGGCAGATTCTTTTTCCGTGTATTGCACAATCTGGTGTTTTCCCTTGCCATAAGAAAGGCATTCTATGGAATACTCCTGTCCGCCTTTGAGGTATTCTTCCACAAGCGCGGTTCCGTCGGAAGAGTTCTCCCTTGCCTGCCGGACGGCCTGTTCCAGGCCCTCCGCATCATACGCAATGCTGACGCCCCTTTTTCCACACGCATCCACGGCTTTCACCACCACGGGAAAGACGACGTCCTGGCCCTCCTCATAGAGACGGAATCCCGGTTGCCGGACCGTGCGCAACTGCGACACCTTCGTCCGCATGACATATTTGCTCTTGCCGCCAAAGCCCTGCGTCACATCGTTTCCCAAAAGCCCGGCTTCATGCGCAACCCGCGCCGCCACTTCCGTTGACAACTCGCTTGATGCCATGACGCCATTGACGTGCAGTTTCCGGCAAGTATCCGCCATGAAACCGACATCAAAGCTGTTTTCTTCCACGAAAACATCCACCATATCTTTGGCCAGGGAATCATTCCGGCCAAAGGCAACGGTGGTCACGCCCATCACTTTTGCTTTCTCGATAATCGGCAGTGCCCCTTCTCCGGCGCCAATGATAGCCAGCACCCGCTTCTCCATACCCGTATCCTTAATCCGTTAATATGCTTCCTTTTATTGTCTTGTTCCGCAGCTTCATGCCATACAATCGCCACCTTGCTCGCCAATAAAATGGCAAGTTATCGAAAAAATCGTTAATCCGCAAATGCCATCTCCGGCGGAAGCATAAGAAAATGGGAAGGCGCGGGCCCTCCCATTTCTCCTTGCACGCGCACCTGCCTTACAGCAAATGGGCGCTGACCGTCAGGCCGGCCATGACGATGGAAACCATCGACATCAGTTTGATGAGGATGTTCAGCGAGGGGCCGGAGGTGT
>JAGAFI010000031.1 GCA_017612675.1 Bacteroidales bacterium | reverse complement strand
GGAGGCTGTCATCGCGCACCGTTTCAAGGAATACCAGCCTTACAAGGGTGAAATCGAGCGGCGCAACAACGGTTCGCTGGTGTCGCTGGAAACGGGGGAGGCCATCGCCTATTCCATCAACAAGCTGCTGGACCGCGGACGCTTCTTCGTGGAGCCCGGGGAGGCCATTTATTGCGGCCAGGTCGTGGGCGAGCATACGCGGGAGCGGGACTTGAACATCAACATCTGCAAGACCAAGAAGCTGACCAACGTGCGGGCCGCCGGTTCCGACGAGAAAATCGTCCTGCCGCCCGCCATCAAGTTTTCGCTGGAGGAAGCGCTGGAGTATATCCAGGAGGACGAGTTTGTCGAAGTGACCCCGCATTTCATGCGGATTCGGAAAATTCTGCTCGATCCCCTCGCGCGGAAAAGAAATAGCGACAATGAAGATTGAGAATTACCAAATTTTTGTTACCTTTGCAACCCTTTGTAATAAATCTTGAAGATTCGGCTTCGTCCGGGCGGAAACAAAGCTGGAAGGCGGACGGTCAGTTCTTTGGAAAATTCGGGAATACGGATATTCTCGACGCGGATTTGGAGGTCGTGGCGACGTTTTCGGACCACGGCGCGACAGTCGATGTGGCTGTTTCGGTCTCCGGTACGGTGACGGTGCCGTGTGACCGTTGCCTGGGAGACTTGGTGATACCGGTGGATACCTCTTTTGAGGAGACGTACACGCCACAGGGCCCCGGACTGGACATCAGCCAGGAAGTGTATGACTATGTATGCACGGGGCTGCCTTTGCAACGAATCCACGAAGAAGGCACATGTGATGCGGAAACGACGAAGTATTTGAGTAAATAATTATAAATGAATTAATATGGCACATCCGAAACACAAACTCTCCAAGCAGAGAAGAGACAAGCGGCGCACCCACGATTTCGCGCCGGTACCTACGCTTGCGACCTGCCCGAACTGCGGCGCAACCGTCATGTATCACCGTGTATGTCCTGAATGCGGCTATTACAGGGGCCGTCAGATTATCGTCAAGAACGCTGAGTAGGGAACAACATTCCTGCATGAGGTTTCGGTCCCTTAGTTCAACGGATAGAACGGAGGTTTCCTAAACCTTAAATACAGGTTCGATTCCTGTAGGGACTACAAAACCCCGCAAGTTGCATGTAATTAAGAACTTGCGGGGTTTTTGTCTTTGGGCGTGGCAAACCTGGTTCTTGGTTACCTATTTCAAGGTTGTAAAGATGATGCGTTTTGAATAGCTGGCTTTGCGGAATTCAGCGCTGCTGTTCCCCTTGCCGTCAACGAATCTGTAGTATAATTCCTGCTCCATCATTGATTCGTCCAGCTTGAAATAGAGATATCCGTCATTGCTTTCACCTTCAGGTTCCTGCCCTGGCGTACCCGTAAAATTGGGCTGGTTGACAATTCTGGCTACCAGATAGATTTTTTCCCAGCCAAGTTCATTCTTGACATAAATACCGTATCCAAACGGTGCGACTTCAATTTTTAATATATCCTGGAGTGCGCCGTGACTACACCAAATGCTTGTATATCCACTATTGTGGGCAGTGACAACTCCGTTTTTATCCACCGATGCCACCTCCGGGTCGTCACTTTTCCATTTGAGCGTCTTATTGTCGGCATTCTCCGGCCAGATGGTGACCGTGGGAGTAAATGTCGTGTTTTCTGCAATGGCCTTGTCATGTGTGTCGAAACTCATCGAGCACATAGGGATTCTGCGGGGCGCCTTTACCGGACGTATTGTGCAGCCAACCCATCGGTCTCTGCGTGTAATGCCTTCTAATTCGGCACCGGCTTTGACATCCTGCGGGAAAGCGTTCATTATGTATGCCATATGCATTGATGAAGATGATACCACATTGTTAGCTGTCCAGCTAGTGTGTCTCGAGCCGACGAGTTGCACTCCCCCCCTGAACTTATATCCTGAAAACGGTAAAAGGATGCTGTTACCGTTTACCAAATAGGTAATCTTCCGGCAAGAGTGCCCGTTAACTTCAATCGTTGTCCATCTATAATTATCATTTTCCCGGGTCTCGAATAATTCACTTGCTTCATCCACCGTGGGAATCCTCCATTCTCCTCCCAGATCTGTATGTGCGGCATCGTCTTCTTCGTCGAGAAAAGCCTTTTCATCTTTCCTTCCATTATAACTGAGCGGGAGATATTTGGATAGGTTTGAATAATTACCCCATTTATAGGTTTCCTGGTCATAGTTGCTTTTGTTGGCTTCCACTTCTGCCCAGGCATAGAAACTGCCGTATTCTCCCACTTCCTTGGCTCCCAGGTCCATATTCGCCCATAGTACGGAGAGTCCCATATCCACGGCTTTGAATCCGGCAAGGACGGTAATCTGGCAGGTGGCGGTTTTTCCTCCTGCCGTGGCGGTAATGCTGGCGGTTCCTTCGGAGACGGCGGTTACGGTGCCGTCATCAACGGTTGCCACCAACGTGTTGCTGCTTTGCCAGGTGACTGTAATGTTGGCGGCTTCTTCCGGCAATATGGTGACGGTAAGGTGGATAGGAGCATCTCCTTCTTTCATGGTCACCTCGGTCGGACTTACGTTGATTTCTGTCACGGGAATGCTGGATTGGGCTTTTTTGCAACCGTAAACAAACAGCACAAGGCCCAGGGTCATATAAAGGAGTCGTTTCATTTTGATGAAAATTAAACGATGTAAGATACGAATAAAAAATTGAAAATCGGGGAAAAACTTACCTGTTGCGGAAAAATCTGCAAATGACCATCCGGACACGTCTTATTTCGATCTTCCAAGATTGAAAATTGATGACGAATACCGGTGGGTGTCCTGTGGTGACGGAGCCGGCCGGGAAACGCTGGGGAAGGCTGTCGCCGATGGCTCGGACAATGCGATGTTCTCGGAAATCCGGCAGGGAACCACGCGCTTATTTTGCACCAAGCAGGAGCATTTTCCTGATGATGGGGAAGAGCCTGTAGGGCATATAGCGGACCCGGAGGTCTGTCCATGTAGGCGTCTTGACCACTGAACGTTCATGGCTGAAGGCCAGGAAGCTGCGCTCGCTGTGATAGCTGCCCGTTCCGGAATTCCCTACGCCTCCGAAGGGGATGTTGCTGTTGGCGATGTGCATAATGGTGTCGTTGATGCAGGCGCCGCCGGAAGTTGTCCTGCCGATTATCTCCCATCCGTCGGAAGCGTTGCCGAAGTAGTAGAAGGCCAGCGGCTTTTCCCGGCTGTTCACAAAGCTTACCACCTCGGAGCGGTCCCGGAAGGTCAGGATGGGGAAGATGGGCCCGAAGATTTCTTCCTGCATGACCGGTGCGTCGGGGGAGACTTCGTCCAGCAGGGTGGGCTCCATCCAGAGGCGGGCCTTGTCAAAGCGACCGCCGGCGATGATTTTACCATCGGCCAGATAACTTTCCAGACGCTCGAAGGCGCTTTCCCTGATAATATGCACGAACTTGTCCGAGTTTTCCGTACCGTCCGGATACAGGCCTGCGAGTTCTTTCCTGAACGCCTTGACGAAAGCGTCTTTGATGTCCTCGTGCAGGAACAGGTAGTCCGGCGCGATGCAGGTCTGGCCGCTGTTGAGGCATTTGCCCCAGGCAATGCGGCGGGCGGCAAGTGTGAGGTTTGCATCCTTGTCCACGATGCACGGGCTCTTTCCGCCGAGTTCAAGGACCATCGGGGTAAGGTACTGCGCCTGGGCGGTCATCGCAATTCTGCCGAGTGAAGGGCTGCCGGTGAGGAATACCAGGTCGTAGCGGTGCCTGAACAGTTCTTCGTTGACCAGGCGGTTTCCCTGGACGATGCCTACGTATTCTTCGGCGAATGTGTCGGTGATGAACGCCTCCGTCACTTTGGAAACCGTGGGAACATAGGGAGACGGCTTCAGGATGGCCGTGCAGCCTGCGGCGATGGCTCCTGCAAGCGGGTTCAGCAGAAGCTGGACGGGGTAGTTCCACGGGCTCACGATGAGGGTGCAGCCAAGCGGTTCGCGTAGGATGTAGGAGCTTGACGGCAGGCAGGTCAGGGGGGTGGGTTTGCGCTTGCGCCTTGACCACTTGTCCACCTTGCGTATTGCCTCGCCTATCTCTCCGTAAACCAAGCCGATTTCTGTCATGAAAGCTTCTTCGTAGCTTTTGTGGAGGTCCGTCCACAGGGCTTCACAAAGGGGCTTTTCCCATTTCTTGAGACCTTCGTTGAAGGCTTTGAGCTGCGCCTTGCGCCATTTTACGTCGCGGGTTACGCCGCTGGCAAAGAACGTGCGCTGTTTCTGTACAAGTTCCCGGATTCTTTCAGGAGTCGTGTTTTGGAGTGCCATATTGCTTTCTTCCGGTGAAATGGTTCGTTGCTGTTTCGCGTCCGCGGAGGTCTCCGAAAATGAAGGGGACCCGGCGGGGCTACAGCTGCCAGTCGATGGGCGTTTTCCCTTCGGCGAGCAGGATGGCGTTTGTCTGGGAAAAGTGCCGGCAGCCGAAGAAAGCGCCGCGAGCCAGCGGAGAGGGGTGGGCGGCTTGCAGGATATGGTGACGTGTCGCGTCGATGAGGGCCGCTTTGCTGCGGGCGAAACTGCCCCAAAGCAGGAAAACCAGCCCGTCGCAGCGCTGAGACAAAGTGCGGATGACGGCGTCCGTGAACAGTTGCCAGCCGATGCCGCTGTGGGAGGCGGGCTCTCCCGCACGAACCGTCAGGACCGCGTTCAGCAGCAGGACGCCCTGCCGGGCCCATGGGGTCAAATCGGTTTTCCCGGACATCCGGATGCCCAGGTCCTGCTCGATTTCCTGAAAGATGTTGCGCAGGGAGGGCGGCGCCGGCACGCCGTCCGGTACTGAAAAGGAGAGACCGGTCGCCTGCCCGTAACCGTGGTAGGGGTCCTGGCCGAGGATGACGGCTTTCACCTGGTCAAGGGGGCATAACGCGAATGCCCGGAAAATCTGGGCGCCGGGCGGAAAGATGGTTTTCCCCTCCGCCTTTTCCCGGTGCAGCCGGGCGGCTAAATCGGCAAAATACGCTTTGTCAAATTCTTCTTGCAGGGCTTCCCGCCAGCTTTTTTCTATTTGCACTTCCATGGCCGTTGGCAATTTTTGTCGTGTGGCAAGATACGGATTATCCCCCGCAAATCCAAAGGCGGGGGAGCACCTTTGCCGGATGCTCCGGAAAACCGGTCCCGGAAACGGCGGCCCTGTGCCGGGAGCCCTTTTCCCGCCCTGTGCGAAAAAATCTGCATAATTATTGTTTTTCGGTAAAATTTTATATATTTGCAGAAAGGTTTAACTTAAAAACGATACAACTATGCTTCTTGAATGGTGGGGAACCCTGTCGGTGGCGATGAAGGTGTTGTGGGGCATTACCCTGGTTGCTTCCCTGATTTTTGTGGTTCAGACTGTCCTGACCTTTATCGGTGCGGATGTGGATACGGATTTTGATTTGGATGCGGATGCCGTTGACGGGGGGTCGGGCTTGCTGACTTTCCGGAATTTTGTGAACTTTTTCCTGGGGTTCGGCTGGTCGGCCATCCTGCTGGCCAATCAGGTTTCATCCATTCCCGTACTGCTTGTCATTTCCGTATCCGTGGGGGTCGGGCTGGTGGCCGTTGTGATGTTGTTGTTCAAATGGCTGGGCAGTATGCAGCAGTCCGGCAATATCAACGTGTATCAGTCCGCCGCCGGTTGCCATGGGACGGTGTACCTGACGATTCCGGCTTCCCGCAGCGGGAAAGGGAAGGTGCAGATTACCATCAATGATGCTGTTCGGGAGTACAATGCGGTCACGGACGGTGACGCCTTGAAGACGGGAGCGGAAATCCAGGTCATCGAGGCGGTCGGCGACGATACCCTGCTCGTCGAGGAAATCAATGCTGTCATTATCTAAATTATCATATTATGGAGAGTTATCTTATTCTGATCATTGCCGCAGTCGTATTCGTTTCGTTTACGGCCATCTTGCGGCGTTACAAGCGCTGCCCTTCCGACAAGATTCTGGTCATCTATGGTAAGACGGGCAAGAATAAGCAGGGTGGGGTGTCTTCTGCCCGGTGTATCCACGGAGGAGCCTCTTTCATCTGGCCCGTGTTCCAGAATTACGCATTCCTGGACCTCAAGCCGATTTCCATTGAGTGCAACCTGCAGAACGCCCTGTCCAAGCAGAACATCCGCGTGGACGTGCCCTGCCGTTTCACGGTGGGCATTTCCACAGAGCCGGAGAATATGACCAATGCGGCGGAACGCCTGCTGGGTCTTTCCATCGATGATATCCGGGGCATTGCGACGGACATCCTGTTCGGCCAGCTGCGTCTGGTCATTGCGACGATGGACATCGAGGAAATCAATGCGGACCGCGACAAGTTCCTCGCCAACGTCAGCACCAACGTGGAGGCGGAGCTCCGGAAAATCGGCCTGAAACTCATCAACGTGAACGTGACCGATATCCGGGATGAATCCGGTTACATCGAGGCCCTCGGCAAGGAAGCGGCGGCCAAGGCCATCAACGATGCGAAGAAGAGCGTGGCCGAGCAGAACCGCTACGGTGAAATCGGCAAGGCGGAAGCGGACCGGGACAAGGACATCCGGATTGCCGAAACCTCGCGTGATACCCGTATCAATACGGCGGATGCCAATGCCAAGGCCGTGGAAGGGGAGAACAACTCCAAGATTGCGATTGCCCAGTCCGATGCCCTGCGCCGTGAGAAGCAGGCCGAGGCGGAGCGCATTGCCGTGGCGGCTGAAAAGGTGCAGGCGGCCAAGGCCCTGGAGGAGGCGTACAAATCTGAACGCGACGCGGAACTGGCCCGTGCCGAGCGCGAAAAGGCTACCCAGCAGGCGAACATCGTCGTGGCGGCCCAGATTGAGAAGGAAAAGGCCATCATCGATGCGGAAGCCGAGGCGGAGCAGATTCGCCGCAAGGCAAAGGGTGAGGCGGATGCCATCTATGCCAAGATGGACGCCCAGGCCCGCGGTACGCTGGAAATCCTGACCAAGCAGGCCGAAGGTTTCAACCAGATGGTCAGCGCGGCGGCAGGAGACCCGCAGAAAGCGGTGCTGATGATGATTGCGGACCGCTTGCCGGAGTTGGTGAAGACGCAGGTGGAAGCTGTCAAGGGCATCAATATCGACAAGGTGACCGTGTGGGACAGCGGCAAGGACGGAAACGGCAAGACCGGGACGGCCAATTTCATCTCGGGCCTGATGCAGTCTGTCCCCCCGCTGGAAGACCTCTTCAAGATGGCGGGAATGGGGCTTCCTTCTTACCTGAAAGGTGCTGAAACGACGGAGAAAAACGAGGAGGTGGCGGAATGATTGTGGTCAATGTGGATGTGATGCTGGCGCGGCGGAAGATGTCCGCCGGGGAACTTGCCAAACGTATCGGCATCACCCCGGCCAATCTTTCCATCCTGAAGACGGGAAAAGCCAAGGCCATCCGGTTTTCCACCTTGGATGCGCTTTGTTCCGCGCTTTCTTGCAATCCTGCCGATATCCTTGAATACCGGCAGGATTGAGAATGGTTTGAAAAACCTCCAGTTTTGGTTATCTTTGTCGTTTATGCGGAAGATTCTGCCGATTATCCTGGCTGCATTGCTGTGTTCCTGCGGACCTGCTTCGCGGAACGCGGCAGATGCGCTTTTGTTGCAGGCGGTTCCTTCCGATGCCCTGACCGTGGTGCGGGCCTCCCGTTTGGAGACCTTGCTGCCGATGTCCCTGGATTCAACCCACGTGCTGCGCGGGCTGGATTACGGGAACTTGGGGAAATCCCGGGCGGTGCTGTCGCTGAGTTACGTCAGCCGTGTGGAACCGCTGCTCGTCGTGGATGACGGCAAGGCCCGGCCCGATACCGGCGCCGCCGCCTGTTCGCTGCTGGCCCAGGCACGTGCGAAAGGGCTGCACCATGCGTACCGGACGGCGTTGGGGCGGAATTTGCTGCTGCTCAGTACCGTCGAGTTGCTGATTCCGACGGTGGAGCGGCATCTGGCGGTCGAATCGTCCGTGCTGGAAGCGCCCGGTTTTGCCGAAGCGCTTGACAAGGCGCCGGAGGAAGGCTGGATGATTCGCACGGGCGGTCTTGCCCGGCTGCTGAAAGCCGGTTTCGGGGACGAGGAGCCCCTTGCGGCGCTTCGTACCCGCTTTACCGACAGGCAGATGGCCGCTTTCCTGCATAATGCGGCGGACTGGCTGCTGCTGGCGCGGGGAACGGGGGCCGTGACGGGCATTTGCGACCCGGCGGATGACCGTTATTTCTGCAATTTCCTGCAGCACCTGTCGGCTGCCCGCCTGTCCCTGCCGGTGCCGGAAGGTACGCAGTTGCTGCTCGCCGCACCGCTTACACGGTCCTGGCGCAAGGCTTTCGACAATTATCTGGATGCCCGCTCCCGTTATGAACGCCGGGTGGTGCAGCGGGAGGAGGTCGCCCGGCGGGGCGGCATGAATCCGCTGGGCTGGGAGGCGCAGGCGCGTCCCGCAGCCATCGCCCGCCTGTGTTTCGGGGACAACGACTTGGTTTTGCTGGTGTGCGAGGGAGAAGCCCCGCCATCGCCCGCTTATCTGCGCGTGCTCTATCCGGATGCCTTCGCCCCCCGGGAGGGGGCGCAGTTCCACCGGGAGGGAAAACTGCTCCTCTGCGGGGAGGAGCCTGCGATTTCGGCCTATTTGGCGGCTGACAAGACGGAATGCAAATTCGGGGACGTGCGTTTTGTGCTCCGTGCCGCGGACTGCACGTTTGTATGTGACAAGAACGGAATCTATAGAAAACAGCTGTAATGGAGGGTTTCAAATCAGTTAATAAACTCTTGGAGAAGAGTTTCCGGGAAAACTGGGAACGCGACGCCCTGTCGAATTACCAGGGGACGACGCTGAAGTATTGCGATGTGGCCAAGCGCATCAAATACCTGCACATCTGTTTTGAAAGCTGCGGTTTGGAAAAAGGGGACAAAGTGGCCCTGTGTGCCCGGAACCAGGCGAACTGGGGGGTGTGCTTCCTGGCCGCGATGACTTATGGCGCCGTGCCCGTGCCCATCCTGCACGAGTTCAAGCCGGAGAACATCCATTATCTCGTGAACCATTCCGAAGCGAAGGTGCTTTTCGTGGACGAGGTTATCTGGGAGGGGCTTTCTGAAACGGAAATGCCCGATTTGCAGGTGATTGTGCGCATCAATACGCTCAACTACATTTATGCCCGGAACAACTCGCTGGTGGAGGTGCGGGAAAAGCTCTCCGAGAATTTCAAACGCCTGTTCCCCGAGGGCTTCGGTCCGGATGACGTATCCTATTATGAAGATTCCCCGGAGGAACTGGCCATCATCAACTATACGTCCGGGACGTCCGGTTTCTCCAAAGGCGTGATGCTGCCGTACCGGGCGCTGTGGACCAACCTGCGGGCGGCCTCGCAGACGGCGGAGCCGCAGATGAACTGCGAATCGGAAGTGGTGGCGATGCTGCCTTCCGCCCATATGTACGGCCTGATGTTCGAATTCCTGTTCGAGATGACCATCGGGGCGCATGTCCATTTCCTGACCCGTGTCCCCAGTCCGAAAATCATCATGAAGGCCTTTTCCGAAATCCGGCCCGACATCATCATCGCCGTGCCCCTGATTATAGAAAAGGTCTATAAATCACAGATTAAGCCCATCGTGGACAGGCACAAGTCCTATCTGCGCATCCCGATTGTCGATCAGGTCATCCTGAAAAAAATCCGTACCGGCCTGATTGATGCCTTCGGCGGGCGCTTCGAGGAAATCATCCTCGGCGGTGCGGCGTTCAATCCGGAGGTGGAAGCCTTCCTCGGGCGCATCCATTTCCCGTTTACCGTGGGGTACGGCATGACGGAATGTGCCCCGCTGATTACCTATGCCAAGTGGTACACCTGCAAGCGGGGGAGCTGCGGAAAACCGATTCCCGGCTGCGAGGTGCGCATCGATTCGCCGAATCCGGCGAAAATCCCCGGCGAGGTGCAAATCAAGGGCGATAATGTGTTCCTGGGCTATTACAAGAACCGGGAGGCCACCCGGCTGGCATTCACCAACGACGACTGGTTCAAGACCGGCGACATGGGCGTGATGGACAGCGACGGCTTCCTGTACCTGCGCGGGCGGTCCAAGTGCATGATTCTCGGTCCTTCCGGGCAGAACATCTATCCCGAGGAACTGGAGGCCGTCATCAACAACGTCACCTATGTCGTGGATTCCCTCGTGGTCGAGGACAACGGCGGCCTGACCGCCCTGATTTATCCGGATTACCACCTGGCCGAACTGGACGGGATGACCCGGGATGAACTGGAGAAACGCATTTCTGACGGGCTTCCCGAAATCAACCGCTTGCTGCCGGGCTATGCCCAAATCCGGAAAATCGAGTTTATGCCCGAAGATTTCGAGCGGACGCCCAAGCGGAGCATCAAGCGTTACCTGTATCAACGTTAGGCGATGGAGAAATTCGACCTCAGGTATTTGGAAATGGCCGCTATCTGGGCCAAGAATTCCTATTGCAAGCGCCGGCAGGTGGGTGCGTTGCTGGTCAAGGACAAGATGATTATTTCCGACGGCTACAACGGCACGCCTTCGGGCTTTGAGAATGTCTGTGAAGACGAAAACGGCGTTACCAAGCCCTATGTGCTGCATGCCGAAGCCAATGCCATCTCGAAAGTGGCGAAATCCGGAAACAGTTCGCAGGGGGCCACCCTGTATGTGACGGCTTCGCCCTGCATCGAATGTGCCAAGCTGATTATCCAGGCAGGCATCAAACGCGTGGTCTATCAGGATGAATACCGGTTGACGGACGGGGTGGACCTGCTGCGCCGCGCCGGGATTGAAGTGGAGAAATTATGAAAGGAAGGGCCTTGTTCTTCTCTGCCCTGCTGGGTATTGCCATCGGTGTGCTGTCGGTCTTGATTTTGGAGGGAATCGGGCGGAAAAACCGTTTGCTGCGGGTTTCGGAGGAAGACTGGCGCAAGCTCAACCTCATCCTGCAGACGGTGGATGAGAATTATGTGGATTCGGTGGACCGGGAGAAAGTGACGGAAGCTGCGGTGGCAGCCGCCCTCGCCGCCCTGGACCCCCATTCCGTATATATGCCGCCCCGGCAGTTGGAGGAGGCGGAGGAAGGCCTCTCCGGCAATTTTTCCGGCATCGGCATCCAGTTCAACGTGCCCAATGATACGGCCATCGTCATCGAAGTGATTCCGGGCGGGCCGGCGGAAAAAATCGGGATGCAGGCCGGGGACCGGCTGCTGCTGGTGGATACGACCGTGATTGCGGGCGTGCATTTCCCGCAGGACAGCATGGTGCGGCGCATCAAAGGCCCGACCGGTACGCCCGTGGTGGTGACGGTGCTGCGCGGACGGGAACGCATTCCCTTCGTGATGAAGCGGGGGCGGATTCCCACCCACAGCGTGGACGCGGCATTCATGGTGTCGGACACGACGGGCTATCTGCGGCTGGGCAAATTCTCCCGCACGACCTGTTCGGAGGTTTCTCGTGCCGCCCGCGACTTGCAGAAGGCGGGGATGCGGGAACTGGTACTGGATTTGCGGGGCAACAGCGGCGGCTATTTCGACCAGGCCTTCTCGCTGGCGGATTTGTTCCTGCGCAAGAATGCGCCCATCGTATATATGGAAGGGCGGCACCGCGAGCGGGAGACGTACGAGGCCAGCGGCAAGGGTTTCCTGCAGGATATCGGGCTGAAGGTGCTGATTGACGATTCCACTGCTTCTTCCAGCGAGATTTTTGCCGGTGCCATCCAGGACAACCGCCGCGGTTTGCTGGTCGGACGCCGTACCTTCGGCAAGGGACTCGTGCAGGAGCCGGTGAATTTTACGGACGGCTCCGGCATCCGCATCACCGTCGCCCGTTTCTATACCCCTTCGGGACGCTGTATCCAGAAGCCCTATGGCGCCGATTACAACTACGAGGTCTATGCGCGTTACGGCAACGGGGAAATGGTGGATGCGGACAGCATGAAAGTCGAAAAGGGCGGCATCCTGCCCGATGTCTTCGTGCCCCTTGACACCACCCGGGTAGGCGCTTTCTACCAGGCGTGCAACCGGAAGGCCGTGCCGATGCGTTTCGCCTCCGCGTAGTTCGATGCCCATCGCGCCGCATTGCAGGCCATTGACGATTACCCTTCCTTGCAGCGTTACCTGAGAGGGGCGGACCTTGAACGCCATTTCCTGGAATTTGCCCGGACACAGGAGAACCTGACGCCGGATGCGCACTGGCCGCGCGAGAAAGCCTATATGCTGACACAGGTACGCGCACTGGTGTCACGCTATACGAAATTGGGGGACAATGCCTATTTCCACGTCTATCTGGATATAGACGAGTGTTTCAAGCACGCCCTTACTGCGCGATGAAGCGATAGACGATGTTGCCGTTTTGTCGGGCGGGCGCCCGGCTGTCGGCAGAAAAACGGCTCAGACGTGCGGCGCGTATGGCAAAGGCACGCAGGCAGGCGTCCGTCGAGGATACGGGTTCATCCACGCGGGCATCCACCACCTTGCCGCTTGCATCCACGCTGATGAGTACGGTCACTTCGCCGCCGCCCTGGCAGCGGTAGGCCGGGATGGAGAGCTTGACGGCTTTCCTCCCTTCCAGCAGGTAAGATACCACGGACGGCCCGGTGTAAACGGGCTTTTTCTCTTCTTTTTTGCTTTCCTGTGTGCCGGGGTCTGCGACATCGTCCTGTCCGGGGAGTTGGTAACCGGCCTGCAATTCGCGGTTGAGGCGTTCCGCATCCTTGTACAACTGCTCCGCGTCCGTACCCCGGTCGTCCCGGAGGGCGCCGCGGTCCACGGCGACGTTCCGTACTTCCGGCTGTGTGCCGCCCAGTTCCTTTTCCAGTTTCTCACGGATGGCCTGCTGCATGTCGGCTTCCGCCTGCAGTTGCCGGAGTTCCGCTTCCCGCCGTTCCTGTTCTTCCTGCTTCGTGAAGTCGAGGATGAACGTATGTTCGTGTGACAGGTTCCATCCCAGGGAAGCGCCGAGCAGGACGATAAGCACCGCAAGGTGTACGATAACGGTGGTGTAAAGTCCGGCCCTGTCTTCCTGGGAGAGTTTTTTCACTGAATATTCTTGAGTTCTTTTTCGATGGTGGCCGAGATGATGTCGATGGCGACCTTGTTGTGCCCGCCCTGCGGAATGATGATGTCCGCGTAACGCTTGCTCGGCTCGATGAACTGGAGGTACATGGGCTTCACCGTGCGTCCGTAGCGCTCGATGACCCAGTGAACGTCCTTGCCCCGCTCGCTGATATCCCGCTCCATTACGCGCATCAGGCGGTCGTCGTCGTCCGCGTCCACGAAAATCTTGATGTCCATCTGGTCGCGGAGTTCCTTGCAGGTGAAAATGAGGATGCCTTCGATGATGATGACGTCCGCCGGCTCCACCAAGGTGGTCTCCGTCTTGGAACGGGTACAGGAGATGAAGGAATAGACCGGCTGGCGGACGCTGCGGCCCGCCTTGAGCTCGCGAAGCTGCTTGCAGAGCAACGACCACTCGATGGCGTCGGGATGGTCGAAATTCTGCTTGCGCTTTTCCTCGTCCGTCAAATCCGAGGAATCCTTGTAGTAACAGTCCTGCGGGATGACGACGACTTTCTGTTTGAGTTCATTCGTAATGGCTTTGACAACCGTGGTTTTTCCAGAGCCGGAACCGCCGGCGATACCGATGACCAACATATCAGAATTCTGCGTTTTTGGGTGTGCGGGGGAAAGGGATGACGTCCCGGATGTTCTGCATACCGGTGATGAAGAGCAGCAGGCGCTCGAATCCCAGGCCGAAGCCGCTGTGCGGGCAACTGCCGAAACGGCGCGTGTCAATGTACCATTCGAGGTTCTTGCGGCTCATGCCCAGTTCGTCCACGCGTGCTTCCAGTTTCTGCAAGTCGGCTTCCCGCTCGCTTCCGCCGATGATTTCGCCGATTTTCGGGAAGAGCACGTCCATGGCGCGGACGGTTTTTCCGTCTTCGTTCTGCTTCATGTAGAACGCCTTGATGTCTTTCGGGTAGTCGGTCAGGATGACGGGCTTTTTGAAATGTTCCTCCACCAGGTAGCGCTCGTGTTCGCTCTGCAGGTCCGTGCCCCAGTCCACCGGGTATTCGAAACGGTGTCCCGCGTCGCGGGCCGCTTGCAGGATGCGGATGCCTTCCGTATAGGGAAGGCGCACGAAATCCGTGTTCACCACGCTTTCCAACCGGGCGATCAGGCCGTCATCGTAGCGGTCGTTGAGGAACTGGATGTCCTCCCGGCTGTGCTCGAGGGCGTAGCGCACCAGCGACTTGATGAAGTCTTCCGCCAAATCCATGTTGTCCCGGATGTCATAGAACGCCATTTCCGGCTCAATCATCCAGAACTCCGCGAGGTGGCGGGGCGTGTTGGAATTCTCCGCCCGGAAGGTGGGGCCGAAGGTGTAAATCTCACCGAGTGCGGTGGCGCCGAGTTCCCCTTCCAGCTGGCCGCTGACGGTCAGGCTGGTCTGCTTGCCGAAGAAATCCTTGCTGAAGTCCGGCAGTCCCTTCTTGTTCTTGGGGACATTGTTCAGGTCGAGGGTCGTGACCTGGAACATCTGGCCGGCCCCTTCCGCATCGGATGCCGTGATGAGCGGGGTGTTGAGGTAAACGAAGCCCCGGCTGTGGAAATACGCGTGGATGGCAAAGGCCATCTGGCTCCGCAGGCGCAGTACGGCGCCGAAAGTATTGGTGCGGGGCCGCAGGTGCGCCACCGTCCGCAGGTATTCGAAAGAGGTGTCTTTCTTTTGCAGGGGATAGCGGACCGGGTCGCATTCCCCATAAACGGTCAGTTCCTGTGCCCGGATTTCCACGGCCTGTCCGCTGCCCACCGATGCGACCAGCTTGCCCCGGACGCCGATGCAGGCCCCCGTGGTGATGCGCGAGAGGACGGGTTCGGTGTCCGCGTTCTTGTCGGCGACAATCTGGATGCTGCGGACGGTGGAACCGTCGTTAAGGGCGATGAACACGATTTCCTTGTTGCCCCGCTTTGTCCTGACCCATCCTTTGGCGAGGACATCGGCGCCTGCTTCCATCTGAAGCAGTTCCTTTACTTTCTTACGGCGTACTTCGCTCATTTCTGAATTTTTGAAAAAAGCAGCCCTCATCATGGGGGCTGCTCGGTTGTTGTGGGACGGGATTATTCGCCGCCCTTTCTGGCTGAATACATAATCTTGAGTGCCGAACAGCGCCGGAGCTCCTGTTTGACGTCCGTAATGATACCCATACGGACATCCTGGTCGGCCCGGATGCTGACAGTCATGAACTGCCTGTCCGCCTCACTCTTGGATTCACGCTCCGCAGCGATGAAGTCACGGATGTCGTCAGTTGTCTTGAAAGAATCGTTCAACTGGATACGGGCTTCGGTTCCGTACTGCGCCTGCAGCGATTTGATAGGGGAACCGATGTTGATGTAGGAGTTGAGGTCTTTCCTTTCGAGTTTTACGACTTCGGATGCCTCCGGAATCTTGACCACCACCTTGTTCTCGGTTTCACGCATCTGCGTGGTCACCATAAAGAAGAACAGGAGCATGAACACGATATCGGACAGGGAACTGGAGGTCATTGCAGGGACCTCTTTCTTATTGCTGCTTCCACCGAATTTTGACATAATGCATTCCTCCTGTTATCTTCTTCTTTTGCCCACGTCCTTCGGCTCTGCCTCGGAAATGTTCTGCGGCACGGCTTTCTTCACGATGGCCTGCTTGTCTTCGTCCAGTTTGATGAAAGGTTTTCCGTACGCTTTCATCGAGAACTCGTCGCGCAGCTCGTTCACGGCCTTCACCAGTTCGTTCTGGACGGCGATGTAGGCCTGGTAACTCGTACCGCGGTCATTCTGCAGGGAGATGACGCCTTTTGAAACGAGGCATTTCCCGTAGCCTTCAATCTCCTGCTCTTCCTTTTCGGGAAGGTTGGGATTGTCGGTGGGGTTGGTGAGAAATTCCTTGATCTTGTCTTTCAACTGAGTGACGACTATGGCTTCGCTACCGGCAAGAATCCTGTCCGCAGAATTAATCTTGACCACAATGATGTTGCGGCGGTTGATTTTCTGGTCTTCCACTTTCTGATCCTTGTCCGGCATCGGGGGCAGACGCCGGCTCAAACCGGTCTGCGAACCCATCGTCGTGGTCATCAGGAAGTAGCACAAGAGCAGGAATGCGATATCCGCAGTCGAGCTCGTGTTCATTGCTGGTACTTTCTTCTTGCCCATAGTTATTTCTTGTTGGTGATGGCCATCCGGATTTCGCCCACGACAATGGACAGAATGGCGGCGCCGCCACAGATATAAGTCAAGTTGAGAAGTGTGTCGGTCAGCTTGAGCGTGCCGGCATCATCGAGGCCTTCCCGTCCGAATGCGGGGGCACCCGGCGCAAGGAGGTACGCCACGCAGCAGAGAGCCGCGGCTCCGACCAGCAGGATGCCCATTTTGACCAGGCTCCGCGGGTCGTTCTGGATGCTGATGATAAGACCGATGACCACCCAGCTGAAGAGGGCGATTCCGATCATCACGCAGGCCCAGATGAGCAGAAGGTCCGTAATCCGCCCGTCATTGGCTTCAAACCCTTTCGAGAAGCCGATGATGACGAGGAGGACACTGACGACGATCAGCGCAACCATACCCCATTTGAATATCTTGTTGAGTTTCATGTTGTTGTCAGATGATTACTTCGCGTTGTATTTGGAGATGGTGTCCACGAGGGAAATCGAGGAATCTTCCATGTCGATGGTGATGCTGTCGATCTTGGCCAGGATGTAGTTGTAGAACACCTGCAGAATCATGGCGACGATCAGACCGCCGACGGTGGTAATCAAGGCGACTTTCATACCGCCGGCCACGACATTCGGGGAGATGTCACCGGCAGCCTGGATGGCGTCGAAGGCCTGAATCATACCGATAACGGTACCGAGGAATCCGAGGGACGGGGCGATGGCGATGAAGAGGCCGATCCATGAAAGGCCGTTCTCCATTTCGGTCATCTGCACGGAACCGTAGGAAACGATGGTCTTCTCGACGACATCGACACCCTGGTCATAGCGGAGCAGGCCCTGGTAGAAAATGGAGGCCACGGGGCCGCGGGTTTCCCGGCAGACGTCCTTGGCTTTCTCGATGCCGCCTTCCTTCAGCGCGGCCTCGACTTTCTCCAGCAGTTTCTTCGTGTTAATCTTGGAGAAAGAGAGGTAGAGGATACGCTCGATGGACAGGGCGAGTCCGATGATGAGGCAGAGGATAATCAGGGACATGAATCCTGCGCCACCTTCGATGAACTTGGTCTTGAGCGCCTGGTTGAGGGGAACTTCGGGAGCGGCGGCGGTGAGCGCTGCCAGGTCGTTGGCCGGTTGGCTGACCACCTGCTCGGTGGCTTCAGGCTGTTCGGTCTGCGCGGAAGCTGTGTTGGCAGCAAAGCTTACGAGGCCTGCAACTGCCAGAAACATCAAAAACTTTTTCATAAATGGTTATACAAAGATTAGTTGTTAAATAATTTCCGTTTTTTCTTTCAAACGGCAGGCCCCCTGTTTCCCGGGAATTGCCGATTAAAATCAGCGCAATTTAGAAAGAAAATCTCAAAAAAACAATTTCAGGGCGTTTTTTGTGGTCTCTTCCGCCACCTCTTCGAGGCTGGTTTCTTTCTGCCTGGCAATAAATGCAGCTATCAAAGGAAGATAGGCGCTTTCGTTCCGCTCGCCCCTGTGCGGCACGGGCGTCAGGTACGGGGCGTCGGTTTCCAGCAGGATACGGTCCATCGGAATGTCCCGTACGGCGGCTCCCACCCGCGCATTCTTGAACGTGGCGACCCCGCCGATGCCGACGAGCCAGTCGCCGTAGCGCTGCATCCGCCTGACGAAACCCGCATCGCCCCCGAAGGCGTGCAGGTTGCCCCGCAGGTGCAGGTGGCGGCAGTCTTCCATGACTTGCAGGAAGTCTTCCGTGGCTTCCCGCAGGTGGATGTTTACGGGAAGGTTCCATGATGCCGCCAGTTCCAGCTGGGTGCGGAACGCTTCCAGCTGCTCGCTGCGGCTGTCCTTGCCGTAATGGTAATCAAGCCCGATTTCGCCGATGGCGACGATGCCTTTGTCCCGCCAGGGGAGCATCGCGTCGATTTCGTCCCGCCAGTCCTTCCCCACCGCGCCCGGGTACAGGCCCAGCATCGGGAAGAGGACGCCCGGGTGGGCGGCGCAGCGGGCGAACATCGCCGGCCTTTCTGCGGAACTGATGTCCGCCTGCAGCATCCGGTACACGCCTGCGGCCCGGGCCCGGGCGATGATGTCTTCTTCGCAGCCGGCGAAGGCCTCGTCGGTGATGTGGCAGTGGGTGTCGATGTATGCAGGCGTCATGATGTCTGCAAAACTACGAAAAATTCTCCCGAATGGTGCATCGCTGCAGCAAATCCATTCGGATGAGGCCGTCGTTTTCAAGCAGGTGGCACAGGCGAAGGGCGTTTCCATAGGACAGGCCGGCCCGGGAGGCGAGTTCTTCCGGGAGGATGCCGGGCTCGTGCAGAATCATCTCTGCGAGGGTTGCCAGCGTCCGGGCATCCGCCGCATCGGCATAGCGCTCGTGCAGGATGTGCGGCAGGGAGGGGCGCCCGTCTTCCGCCGGACGGCCCAGCCCGAGGGCGTCCGGCAGTTCTTCCGGTCGGGCGATGAGTTCCGCCGTCTTGTTGCGGATGAGCAGGTGGCAGCCCGCGGAGCGCGGGTCGGACAGCCGCCCCGGGACGCAGTACACCTCCCTTCCGTAATCGGCGGCCAGCCGGGCGGTCATCATGCCTCCGCCGCGTATCCGGGATTCTGTGAGG
>JAGAFI010000030.1 GCA_017612675.1 Bacteroidales bacterium | reverse complement strand
CAAAAATTCTTCTCAAATTTGCCGGTCCCTGCAGGATTTTATATTTTTGCATGACATATGAAAAGCAAGCGCCCATTCCGCCCGGCACCCGTCCTGACGCTGCTCGTCATGCTGGGCATCCTCCCCTCCCCCCTGCGTGCCCAACAGCGGCCTACCATGCAGCAGGGAGCAACCAACCTGCAGGTCTTTTATGATTTCGGCAGCGACCGCAAATGCGTGACCACCACCCTGGAGGGTTTCTACAACGACCCGTGGGGCAACACGTTCTTTTTCTTCGACGCCGATTACAACCCCATGCGCAACGGGGAGCGCCACCCCATGGGGGCCTACTGGGAGATTTCCCGCTGCCTGAATTTCTGGCAGGGCACGCCGCTCGGAGGCCTCAGCCTGAACCTGGAATACGACGGCGGGGTGTACAGCAAATACGGCATCAACCACGCGTTCCTTGCCGGCGCGGACTATTTCCTGCACAGCCAGGATTTTCGCAACACGTTCAATTTCAAAATATTCTACAAACATATCCTATACGATGCGGGCGGTCCGGCGAAAGTACCGCTCCAATTCACCTTCGTGTGGGGCATGCGCGACCTGTTCGGTCTGCAGGGGCTGGAATTCAGCGGTTTCCTCGACATCTGGGGACAGGACCATCAGGTCTATGACACAGACATGGCGGGACAGACGGACTTCTCGACGGGCAGGCCTTCCCAAATCGTGGCACTGTCCGAGCCGCAGCTCTGGTACAACGTCGGGCAGCATTTCGGCTGCGGGAACCTGCGCATCGGCACGGAAATCGAGCTTTCTTACGACTTCGGCACGACAGCGGGCTTCCGCCTCCGCCCCTGCCTGGGTGCCAAATGGGTATTTTAATCGAAACAAATATGGAAGAAAAACAATTGCAGCTTGAACTCAAGCCCGAAGTGGCCAAGGGTTCCTATTCGAACCTCGCCATCATCAGCCACTCCCACAGCGAGTTTGTCATCGATTTCGCCACCCTCCTGCCCGGTATGCAGAAACCGGATATCGGCAACCGCATCCTGATGACCCCCGAGCACAC
Organism: Bacteroidales bacterium; assembly: GCA_017612675.1. Classification (GTDB taxonomy): domain Bacteria; phylum Bacteroidota; class Bacteroidia; order Bacteroidales; family UBA932; genus Cryptobacteroides. The sequence goes on along the minus strand of JAGAFI010000030.1, from coordinate 3,069 downwards.
CAAGCGCCTGCTCAACGCGCTCATTGACAACATCGGCAAATACGAAAGCCAATTCGGGAAAATCGATTTGGGCGAAGGGCCGAAAGGCACGTTCAACCTCGCGGATTTCAACCCCAATGGTACAAAATCTTAAAGCATTCGTCTTTGATATCGACGGGGTGCTGACGGACAACACATCCATGCTGGATGCGAACTGCCAGCCGATGCGCGCCTTCAATGAAAAGGACAGTTTCGCCATCCGCATGGCCCGGATGAACGGCTACGGGCTCGGGGTGATTACCGGCGGCAGCATGATGGCGGTCAAGCAACGGCTCGCCGTCTTCGGCGTACCGGAAGAAGACATCTACATGCACACGAAAGACAAGCCCAGGGCTTTCGACGATTTCTGCACCCGGCACGGCTATGCCCCGGAGGAAGTCGCTTATCTGGGCGACGACATCCCGGACGTGGCCCTGCTCCGGCATTGCGGATGGGGCGTCGCGCCGGCGGATGCCGTGCAGGAAGCCAAGGACGCCGCCGATTTCGTTTCCGACCGGGAAGGCGGAAAAGCTTTCGTGCGCAGCGTCCTCGAAAGCGTGATGAAGGCACAGGGGCGGTGGATTTTCGATGTCGCGCGCTATGATGCCATGTTCTAAAAAACTGATTCTGGGCAGCAATTCCCCGAGAAGGAAGGAACTGCTCGCCGGGCTCGACCTGCCGTTCACCGTCGATACGGGAAACACGTTCACGGAATCCGTGCCCGCTCTCATGCCGCCGCACGAAGTCCCGATGGCCATGGCCCGGGGGAAATCCCATGGCTTCCACCGGTCGTTGGAAAAGGATGAACTGCTGATTACGGCGGACACCGTCGTCATCATCGACAACCGGGTGCTGGGAAAGCCCCACGGACGCGAAGAAGCGGCCCAGATGCTCCGGCTGCTTTCCGGTCGTACGCACGACGTCGTCACCGCAGTCGTGCTCCGGAGCCCGGAACGGGAACTTCCCCTCAGCGATACGGCGCGGGTGACATTCGCCCCCCTGGAGGATTGCGATATCGCTTATTACATAGACCATTACCGCCCTTTCGACAAAGCCGGCGCCTATGGCGTGCAGGAATGGATAGGACTAGCCGCCATCTCCCGCATCGAAGGGTCTTTCTACACCGTGATGGGCTTCCCTGTCCAGCGCGTGTACGCGGCACTCCGCCATTTCTGACATGGGGAGGGAGCCGTTCACCTATCCTTTTTGCTATACCCCCAGTCCCGAGGTCGCCGCGGCGGCAGCTGGACTGATTGCCCGGCTGGATACGCTGGGAGCGGGCGGCGCACGCGAAACCGCAGAACTTCGGGCCGGCAAAATGCTGGGAGTGCTGCTGACAGACCGCGGTCCCCGCTTCGCCTTCAGCGGTCTCGTAGCCGGGAAAGCGACCTTGGACGGATTCGTGCCCCCCATTTTCGATTTGAGCGGGCCGGACGGCTATTACCGCAGGCGGGAAGCCGAAATCTCCGCCATGCCGCCGGGTGCGGAGAAATCCGCCGCATCCGCCGCCCTGCAGGAGTGGATTTTCCGGCAGTATGTCGTCCGCAACGGAAAGGGGGAAGAGAAATCCATCCTGGATATTTTTGCGGAACGCGGTCTCACGCCGCCCGGAGGCACCGGAGACTGCGCCGCCCCGAAACTGCTCCATGACGCCTTCCGGAACGGTCTGCAGCCGCTGGCGATGGGCGAATTCTGGTACGGCGCCTCTTCGCACCGCGAAGTGCGGGAGCAAGGGCGTTTCTACCCGGCCTGCACCGGGAAATGCGGACCGCTGCTGACCTGGATGATGCAGGGGCTGGACGTGGCGCCGAGCCCCCTTGATGCCTGTTTCCCGCTGGACGGGGAGCCCCGCCTCCTATATGAAGATGCCGACATCCTCGTGGTGGACAAGCCCGCCGGAATGTTGTCCGTGCCGGGACGCACCGCCGCCCCTTCCCTGCTCGGCTGGCTGCAGGAACGCTATGGCGAAGTACACAGCTGCCACCGGCTGGACATGGATACGGCAGGTGTCATGGTCTATGCCCGCCACTTGTCCGCCAAGGCCGCCCTCGAAAGGCAGTTTGCAGAACGCCAGGTGGAAAAAGACTACCTTGCCCGGCTGGTGGGCGGCCCGTGGAACCACGCCCGGAAAGGCACCATCGCCCTGCCGCTGGCAGGCGACTACTATGACAGGCCGCGCCAACTGGTGGACCGGGAACACGGCAGGCACGCCGTCACCCGGTACGAAGTGCTGGATATCCTGCCGGACGCCAGCATCCAGGTCCGCTTCACGCCCCTGACGGGCCGCTCCCACCAGATTCGCGTCCACGCCGCCCACCCCGACGGCCTCGGGCATCCCGTCAAGGGTGACCGGCTCTACGGCAGCGCCGACGGCGGTCGCCTCTGGCTCCGCGCGGAACGCCTCACCTTCTCCCATCCCGTCACAGGCGAGCGCCTCACCTTCCGGTCGGAAGCATAGCTGCCGCGTTCCGGCAGAAGCGGGCGCGATGGCTGCCCGTCGAGGGCATATATCCGCGGCAGCCAGTTTTTCAAACCATCCACTTCCAATTCGTCAGCATTGGCGATATAATACCCCAACGTCCTGTCGCACCGGATTTCAATGCCGAAAGTATCGAAAATCGCAGCACGAAGACGAAATTCACCTGTCCGCAACCTGCAATCCCGGGGAGGGAAAGACAAATGCCCTGATATCTGTCCGACAATGCCTTGCACAGATTGAAAATTATTCCTATCTTTGCAGGCTCCTCAAAGGAGTGTTTTTATTAACCTATTTATTTATTAACAAATGATCAAACAGTACGAAACCGTTTTCATTGCAACTCCCGTTTTGTCTGAGACCCAGATGAAGGAAGCGGTTGCCAAGTACGTCAGCCTCATCAAAGACAATGGCGGTGAGGTGGTGTACGAAGAGGACTGGGGGCTCAAGCAGCTTGCCTACCCCATCCAGCACAAGACATCAGGATTCTATTACCTGATTGAATACTAGGCCGCTCCGACGTTTTTCGCGACCCTCGAAACCACGTATCACCGCGACGAGCGCATCATCCGCTT
>JAGAFI010000029.1 GCA_017612675.1 Bacteroidales bacterium | reverse complement strand
TGGAAAGTCAAACGGGCGGAAAACGGACAGCTGCCCTTCATCCGCGCCATCGGCATGGAAGACGGCTCCCTTTTCGTGCATTTTTCCAAAAAGGCCGCCTGCATCAAAGTGACGGGACAAGCAGGAGCGACCCTGCTTTCCATATCGGACACCTGTTCGCTGCGCTATGCTTTCCGAACGGAAGACCGCTATGCCCGCGTGACGGCCAGCTTCCCGGACGGGGTGGTCATCTACACAAATCCTTTCGCCCGCTACGATGCGGCCTGTGCGGATTCCCCCTATACGGTCTCGCCCCATCCGGTGGACCTCGCCGGAACGGTGCTGTTCAACCTGGCGCAGCTCATCCTGCTGGCGGCCTGCGGCTTCGCCGGCATGGCCTTATTCTCCCACAAAGGCAAGCGTCGCCGCTGAAATGCGCACCCCGTCCGGTACGCAGGCGCGGAGGGCTTTCTGGCAGGACGCGAGCGTGGCACCGGACGTACAGACATCATCCACCAGCAGGATATGCCGGACGGCCCCTGTCTTTCCGGCTCTCGCACGAAAGGCCTGCCGGACGTTCTCGGCCTTGCTCTCCCCGCGGAGCCGGGTCTGCGTACGGGTGCGGCGGATGCGGCGCAGCAGCCGCTCCTCGCACGGACACCCCAGGACAAGGGCCACCTGTCGGGCGATGACCGCCGCCTGGTTGTAGCCGCGCCGCCACCGCCGTGTCCAATGCAGGGGAACGGGAATGACCATATCGACATCCTGAAACAGCGGAGATGCGGACAGCGTTTCGCCCAGCATGCGTCCGAAATGGCGACCGGCCTTCAGGTCGGCGCCGTATTTGACGGCCCGGGGGATGTTCCGGTAAGCGCCGGAATAATAAAACAAGGCGCAGGCATATTCATACGGACCTTTTTCAACAAGGGCATTGTAGCGGTCCGCCATGGGATTCTGTGGCAGTGAAGCGCCGCGCATCAACGGTAAGTCCGCCCGGCAAGCGAGGCAAAGATGCTTTTCCTGCAACAGCAGGGGACGACCGCAGACAAGACAGGTGCGCGGCATCGCAAGCGATGCGACGGCACCCCAAAAGTCCCGGCAGGACAAGCGTGTCAGGCGCGCGTCCATCAGCCGCACAGGGCCTCTTCCACCGCGTCCGGAGCGATGGGCAGCCGCTGCCCCCCAAGCCGCCGGGCGCCGTCCGCGGTCACGAGCACGTCGTCTTCCAGCCGGATGCCGCCGAAATCCAGATAACCGTTTTCCAGTTTTTCGTATTGGACGAAAGGACGCTTTTCCGCTTTCCACTGCCGGATCAGGGCGGGAATGAAATAGATGCCCGGTTCGTCCGTGACGACATGGCCGGCTTGCAGGCGCCGCGCCATCCGCAGGCTGCCGAGCCCCAGCTGGGAAGAACGCACCTGGTCGTCATCATATCCCACAAGGTCTTCCCCGAGGTCTTCCATGTCGTGCACGTCCAGGCCCATGTTGTGCCCGAGCCCGTGCGGCATGAAGAGCCCGGCGGTGCCCGCCTGTACCATTTCGGCCACGTCCCCTTTTACCAGTCCGAGGTCGCGCAACCCCTCCAGCATCCGGGCGGCGACGGCCAGGTGAACGTCCCGGTAGGCGACTCCCGGACGGACAAGGCTGAATGCCAAGTCGTTGCACTGCCAGACAAGCTGGTATATCTCCCGCTGGCGTTCCGTGAAACGCCCGCCTGTAGGATAGGTGCGCGTAAAATCCGAAGCGTAGTGCTCCTTGCTTTCCACGCCGGCGTCAATCACCAGCAGCTTGCCGGGTTCCACAGGCATGTCGTGGCCGTGGCAATGAAAAATCTCCCCGTGCTGCGTCAGGATGGTCGGAAAACTGACACCCCAGCCAAAGGCATGTGCGACAGCCTCCATTTCCCCGACGATTTCCTGTTCGATTCTGCCCGGGCGGATGCCCTCTCGGGCGACCGTGTGCATTTTCTGCCCGAGGAGGCAAGCGTCGTCAAGCAGGCGGATTTCTTCGTCGTCCTTGACGAGCCGCAAATGGATGACGGCACGCACGAAAGGCAGCGATGCCGCTTCGCAGCCCTTTTTGCCCTGACGGAAACAGGCCATCGGTGATATATGCAGCAATTCTCCGAGTTTCAATGCGTTATAATAGCGTGACACCGGCAGGAAATGCACGTTTCTCCCGGCCAAGGCGTCTGCAAGTGCCCGGGCGGGAGCCGTGTCGCGGATGCCGGCGCTGTCGGCCAGTTCCCGCACCGTCGGCATCGGTCCGGTCCAGATGATGTCGTCAAGGTCGAAATCGTCGGCATACAGGCATTCCCGCCCGTTGTCCAAATCAATGGTCGCAGCGAGCAACGGAGCGTCTATTCCAAAGAAATACAACCAGTTGCTATCCTGCCGCCACGGATAACCGTTATCGAAGTATTGGGCCGGGCTCTCCGCGTTGCCCAGAAAAACGAGGATGCCGTTCTCCCCTCGCATCTGCGCCACAAGGGCGGCACGGCGCGCAACATAGGTTTTCTGCTGAAGCATACGAATCTCTCTTTTTCGCAAGGTAAGCATTCTGGCCGAAAACAAAAAAGGAGACAAACGATTTTCGTCCATCTCCTGTTTCCGGTCGGGATGATCTGACTCGAACAGACGACCCCCACGTCCCTAACGTGGTGCGCTAGCCAACTGCGCCACATCCCGATTCCCGTCTAACGGGACGCCAAAGATAACAAAATTTTTTATTCCATCAAAAATCGCAGGTTATTTTCCTGTTCCCCGGGAGTTCTTACAGCCCCAGTTCCTGGAGGTGCTTTTCCCAGGCCCAGGCGGCGGCAAGGGTTTCGGGCACGGTGCGGGTGGCCTTCCAGCCGAGTTTGCGCTCGGCAAGACCGGGGTCCGCCCAAATCGCCATCACGTCCCCGGCGCGGCGCGGCGCAAACACATAGTTGAGTTTCAGGTTGTTGACCTTTTCAAAGGCGGTTACCAGCTCCAGAACGGAAACGGGGCGTCCGGTACCGATGTTGAAAATCTCATACGGCTCGTCCATCTTGTCCTCCACCATCCGGGTGACGGCACAGACATGGGCGCGGGCGAGGTCTACGATATCGATGTAGTCGCGCAGGCAGGTGCCGTCCTCCGTCGGATAGTCGTTGCCGAAAATCCGCAGGCATTCCCGTTTGCCGATGGCCGTCTGGGTGATGAACGGCACGAGGTTGTTGGGGATGCCGCGCGGGAGTTCACCAATCAGGGCCGAAGGATGGGCGCCGATGGGGTTGAAATACCGCAGGGCGATGCCGTGCATGCCGTAAGCCTTCACGCAGTCGCGCAGGAAATCCTCACACATCTGCTTGGTGTTGCCATAAGGAGAGGTCGCAGGCTGGCGGGGAGACTGTTCGGTCACCGGTTTCTTCTCCGGCTCGCCATAGACCGTGGCGGACGAGGAGAACAGGACATGCGTACCGCTCTTCCGGGCTGCCGCGAGGATGTTGAGGAAAGAGCCGAGGTTGTTCGTATAATACTTCAAGGGGTCATCAACGGATTCGCCCACGGCCTTGAACGCGGCGAAATGGATGAGGGCGTCGAAACGGTACTTCGCGAACAGGGCGTCCACCGCCTCCGTGTCACAGAAATCCATCTTGACGAAAGGCATTTCCTTTCCCAAAATGGCGCAGACTCCCTTGTAATTCGTTTCGTCACAGTTGGACATGTTGTCCGCAATCACGACGTCATAACCGGCTTGGGCCAGTTCAACGGTCACGTGGCTGCCGATAAATCCGGCTCCGCCGGAAACCAGTACGGTCTTTTTCATATTGTATGCCATCTATTTTTGTCTTGCCAGGTCCAGCAGGCCGTCTGGCAGCGAGAGGAATAATTCCCGCCGCTGCGCATCCGCCCGGAGGATAAAATCTTCGTGCAGGGGTACGAGCGCATCACCGATACGCAGACAGGGGTTGCCCGGAATGTCTTCCAGCCCGTCCACGCATCCCACCGGATTGTCCCGGTCATACACCATCCAGCCGCAAAAATCCGCTTCTTCCTGCGCCCCCTCGTCCCCCGAAAGGAAAATCTCTTTCCCGACGATTTCTTCCGCATCCCGCAGAGAATCCACACCGCTCAAATGCAATACGGCACGGTGTCCCCCCTTGGGGCGGATATCTTCAATGAAAAAAGGAACCGGCAGTCCATCGAAATGGATGAATACCGGTTCCTGCGCCTTGAGCTCTTCGGCATCCGGACCGGAAAGTCCCACAAGGACTCCGCCGTCGGTGCCGTCAGATTTCAGGATTTTGGCGACAGCAAGCATTATGCTTCCGCCGTCTCTTCAGCGGCAGGGGCCTCTTCCGCCGGCGCTTCCGCAGCCTGCGCGGCAGCCTGCTGTGCGGCGAGTTCGGCAGCCTTCTTGGCGATGGCTTCCGCACGGGCTTCGTTGACCTTGGCCTCTTCCGCCTTGGCCTGCTTGCGCTGTTCGATGGCAGCGTTCTTCAAGCCGGTCTTCTTCGCCTCGATTTTGGCGTCCCGCTCTGCCTTCCAGTCGTTCCACTTCTTGTCGGCCTCTTCCTGCGTCAGGGCACCCTTTGCCACACCGCCATCCAGGTGGTGACGAAGCAGAATACCTTCATAGGAGAGGATGCGGCGGCAGACCAGGGTAGGTTCTGCACCGACCTTTACCCAAGCAAGCGCCCGCTCCGCATTCAGCGTAATGGTGGCAGGGTTGGTGTTGGGGTTGTAGGAACCGAGTTGCTCGATGAAGCGACCGTCACGCGGTGAACGTGAATCCGCCACGACAATGTGGAAGAATGCGAAATTCTTCTTTCCGTGGCGCTGCAAACGAATTTTAACAGCCATTGTGAATCTGTTTTAACAATTAAACCTAATATGTCCTACCCGAGGACAGGCGGCAAAGTTACGCATTTTTCCCGGAAAACAAAACCATCTGTGTGATTCGGGGCCAAAAGGGCCCGGTTTGCATGTTTCGTCTGTGACAGCGCGGACAGATAGCCCGTAGTAGCGGTAGATGTTTTTTCGTTTTCACCGAAAAAAGGCAAGAATAATTAGCCAAAAGTCCGGATTATTTCCTAATATTGCATCCGAAGCGGGGGATGGCCCTTGCTGGCGGAGGCTTCGGCAGACACCGGTCGGGAACCACGCCGCAGACACTTTGTTTAACTATTAAAAACTTAAACGTATGAAAGACTTTCACAATGACCACCAAGGAAGACATCAAGAACCAAATCCACTATGCCCGAAAGGAAGGGCAACAGGCGGGCATCGCCGCCGGTATCGAGCAGGAGAAATTGGCCTCCGCCCGGAAAATGAAGTCGTTAGGATTGGAGACGAGCGTCATCTGCGAGGTGACCGGGCTGTCGCCGGAACAGGTAGCGGCGCTCTGATGTTTTTCCATATTCCGAGGTTTCCCGCGGCGCTCTGCAATATCGGGACAGTTGCCACCCTATTGATGCTCCTTTGCAGCGGCAAGGCGGTATCACACCCAGACTCCCTGCTGGTTGTCAGCTGGAACATCGAGAACTTTTTTGACTGCACGGATGAGGGCGGGGGAGATTCCGACCGCGCCCACACCCCGGAAGGAGAACGGCACTGGACGACCGGACGTTTTTACGCCAAATGCCAGGGCATTGCAAAAACCCTGTTGCTCATCGCGGAACGTTACGGTCGCCTGCCGGATGCCGTAGCCCTGCAGGAAGTGGAAAACCGGCGCGTACTCCAACGCCTGCTGGAGGCCACGCCCCTGCGCAAAATCGGATACGGCATCGCCCACGTGGATTCCCCGGACCGGCGCGGCATCGACTGCGCCCTGCTTTACCGGAAATCGACGCTGCCGCTGGTCCGTACCCGGGCGCGCCACCTGTATGACAGTACCGGCCACATCATTCCGACCCGGGACATCCTGCTGGCAGAATTCCCGGGATTTGACATACTTGTCAACCATCATCCGTCCCGCATCGGAAACGGCTCCGGTTACCGCCGCACGGTAGCCCGGCAGAGCCTGCAACACTTGCTTGATTCCCTGGAAACGGCAGGACACCCGCACCTGCTGGCGGTCGGGGATTTCAATGACGCGTTGTGGGGAGACAGCGGGAACGGCACCATCAAATACCACGGAAGATGGGAGAAAATTGACGGACATTTCCAGCGGGGAATCGCAAACGTCCGCGAAGAAACCTTCGCGGACGCCTGTCTTTCTGAAGAAGACCGTTCATTCGGTGGCTTGAAACCGCACCGGACCTATATCGGTCCCCGTTACCGGGGCGGAATCAGCGACCATTATCCGATTGTTCTCGTCGTGGTTTTATGAGCATCTTCCGAAACACCGGAATCTGCCCCAAAACCATTAATAGAACCGGGCCCGGTTGTCCTTCACCCCGGTAATGTCCATCATCACCGGAACAATCATCCGGGTAGCATACTGGGCTTTCTGGCTCATCATGTTCCGGGCATCGTCAACGGTGAAGAAACTGCCGGTCTGCCGGCTTTGCACCTGGAACACATACACGGCAGAACGCCCGGCCACGGGACCGGCGACCACCCCGTCTGCAGCCGCATACGCAGCCCCGGCCAGCGCCGGATCAACGACAGGCTCCGCCGTGGAAGCAAAAGCGACATCCTCCGCCGTCTGAACGGTTGCGTCAAACGCGGCGGCAACCTGCGACAGTTCGGTCATCCCGGCAATCTTTTCCGCCACTTCGGCCCGGGTCTTGTCATGCAATTTCCGGTTGAAGAGCGTCGTCTTGATGGTGGAAGACACCTCGGCAAGCGGGGTATAACCTTCCTTGTGAATGGCCGTGACCGCCGCCACCACGAAGAACTTCTGGTTCACCGTGATGATGTTGGAAGCCTTGCCCGCTTTCGCGTCGAAAACCCAGCGGGTGATTTCCTTGGCGTTTTCAATGGCGCCGAAACTCGACGTGGCTTCGGTAATCCGGTTCATCTTGTGGGAATATACCTTGACGGAATCCACCGCCCGCAGGTATCCGTCATAACTGCCTCCGGCAATGGAGGAGAAGCGGTTCGCCTGCGCATAATAGGTATTGTAAGTATCCTTGCCGGCAAGTGCCGTCCGCTCAAGGATGGCAACCTGTTTCTTCGCCACGGGCTTGGTACGCTTGGTTACGCAAACGATATGGGTCCCGTATTTGGTCGTCAGGACATACGGCTTGTTCACCTCCGCCGTTATCACGGATTCGAAACCGGGAATCATATAGTTCTGCGTCAGCCAGCCGATATTGCCCAGTTCCCCGCCATCCATCGAATTCTGGTCCACGGAATGTACGGCAGCCGCGGCGGAAAAATCTGCACCGGCACCTTTGAGAACGGCCAGCAAGCTATCTGCCTGGCGGGCAGCACCGGCCCCCTGCAACAGGATGTGCTTCACATACACGGAATCCGGAACCATCGCCTCCGCCATCACGCGGGCGGAACGGAACGTATTTTTGTCCGTAAACACCGGCGAAATCCCGCTTTCTCCGCTGAACACGAAACGGTCAATGTCGGCAGAAACGGATTTGAGGTCGCCCGGCTTATACCAATAGGCAGAAAGGGGACGCTCGGAATTGCTCTTCAGCAGGAAGGTCTTCATGTTGTCCGTCGTGGCGAATTCCGCCAGGGCGGCATCCATTTCCGCACGGGTGTCCGCGATATCCTTGTCGGACGGAACCACCTCGAAAACGACATATTCCATGTCGCGGCTCGCCTGCTGCTTGTAATTCTTTTTGTGCGTATTGTAATACTCCTTGATCTCTGCATTGCTCACGGCAACCGTCGTATCGTTGTAGTCATACGGCAGCATCACATACGAGAGGTTCATCGTCGTGTTGTTCTCGGCAACCAGCGCATCTTCAGACAGTTTGTCCAAATAGGAACCACCCGTATAAAGGGCGAGGTATTTGGCATAGAAACGCCCCGTATAAACGGAATTCTGGAGGAAATTCCAGTAAATCTTCATCCGTCCGGATTCATCTTCGGAAATATTGTGGAGGAAAGATTTCAGGTTGTCCACGGAGAAAAGACCGTTTTCGTCGGCAAAAGCCGGGTTTTGCGCCAGAATAGGGGAAATGTTGTTCCCGGTGGTCTGGTCAAGCATTTCGTCCTCACCCACGGTAATGCCGGCTGCCTTGGCCTGCTTGATGAACATATACCGGTCCACCGCTTCCTGCCATGCGCCGTCCCGAATCTGCTTCTGGGTCTTTTCATCCTGTACGGAGGAACCGGTCGCGATTTGGTTGATGGTCGTATATCGGTCTATGTCCGCCTGAAAATCGGTATAGGAGATTTTCTTGCCGTTAATCTGTCCGACATCATATTTGGAAGACATCGAATTGACCGCCGACTCCAGCGTGCTCGGATCGATGATGAACGACAAAAGGGCCAGGGCGATGATGATGGAAATCGCCAGACCGAACTTAACGCGAATTTTTTGAAGAACCGCCATGTTGTTATGGAATATTTTTAATCAAATTTCAATATAGGGCGCAAAGTTAGTTATTTTTTCGGAAAAGGCCCTATAAAATTCACCGAATCGATGACGACCTTGGTCGTGTCCTGCACGGTCTTCCCGTAACTGTTGAACGGCTTGTGCAGAATGGAGTTGCGGGCTCGGTCGTCCGTCCGCATCCCGTATCCCTGCATGAAGCCGTCCGGAGAATACATCTTGACATAGCAGTCCGTATATATCTCCTTGGTCCCCTGGTCCCAATAAATGGTGTCCGTTTCCATCGTTTCCTGACGCAAAACATTATGGACCACAACATTGCCAAAGGCAGACCACTTCTCGTCTCCGACGCCGCGCTTGGATTTGACATGTTTGGCGCAATCCGAAAGGACCAGCGTCTCCAACAAGCCGTCGGGTGTATAGGTATAGACGGAAAGCCCCTCCGGGAACAGCTCATAACGGATGCTGTCGTTGTCATAACTCTCCATGACGGGCGCTTCCAGCCGCATGTCCACCCGCCCCTTGTCGCTCTTGACGGCAAACATGTTGTCCACGGTCTGCAACGGGGTTTCGCGGATGTCCAGCGGATCGGCCTCTCCCAGCCGTCCCTTACAGGAAAAGGCAATGCCGGCAACCACGGAAAGGGTTGCCAGCATCACGAAAATATGTCTTCCCCTACCCAATATCAATTGTGGGTCCGCACGGTCGTCACGGCGCGCATGCCATTGCAAACCACCGTATAAGACTGGCCGTTGGTAATGTCATACATGAAGGCTTCCGCCGTCTCCGGGAAATACCGGCTGTAGTTGCTGATATACCGGTTGGCTTCTTCCGCAAGGGTCGGGTCGGCATTCTTCGCCTTCACCATATAGTCGCAGGCCACCCAATACGGAGCCCGGCGGGCAATCTCGTCGCCGCCGCACTTGGACGCCCCCCAGATGTTTCCGATAAGCAGATACGTCTTGCCGGCGAGGGTCTCATCCAGCGCGGGCACCTTGGACGCAGCGTCGAAGGCCTTGCCGGACAAGCCGTTCTTATAGCAGAATACGGCCAGTTCATATAAGTACGCGGCATCCTGTTTCTCGTCGGACTCCTCGCTGTCGATGGCCTGGTTCATATAGGAGATGGCGTCCTGCACATTGCCCTTGGAGGCATGGAGGCGATACAGATAATACGCAGACGTATAGGAAGGGTCTATCTTATACATCGTGGTGACGGCTTTCAGATACAGGTCGCTGTCGGCACAGCCTTCGGTCATGCTCATCATTTTCACGATGGTCGTCGCCAGCTGGAGATTGTCGGGATCGGCCTCATAGCGCGGGGTAAACAGAGCGATCAGGTTGTCGCAATCCGCCACTTTGCTGGAAAGGAACAGGTTTTCGATGTCCTGCTTCATGTTCGCCACCACCTTCGCTTCGGTTTCGGTCTCGGGCTTGGCGGCTTCCACGGCAGCAAGGTTGCGCTGGTATAGCTCCATAATGGTTTCCGCACCCAGTTTCCCCTGCTTGTATAACTCAATAGCCGCCTTGAAATCAAACAGATACAGGGACGTCTTGGTCTGCTCGCCATTGGCCGCGATGATGTCTTCATAGCCCTGGTACAGGCGCTCGTAATCCGTCTTGATATAATTGGACATGTCCACGCCCTTGTTGTTGCGGGCTGTCACGGCATTTTTCGGATAATATTCCGCCCGCTGGTCGTGCAGGGTAAGCAAGGAATCGACCAGGGCCTCCTTGTAGGCCTTGTCCCGCTGGTTCTTGACAATCAGCCGCCGGAGCAGGGTCGTTCCGTTGAGCAGCAGGTTCTCGCTACATGTGACCGGACAGTAGTGATAGGCCTGGCGCCAGTGCGGGGTGGCATCGTCATAATTCTTTTGTTTGTAATACTCGGTATAATACGACAAGTATTTGATGCATTCATCCTTGTTGGGACCATATTTGTCCATGTTGGGCTGGGCTCCGGCCCAACCGCCGGACAGACAGGCAAGCGTCATCGTCACAAAAACAATCAAATTCTTTTTCATACCATTATAACTTTTATTCATATTTCAGTTTCTTGAACCAGATGTCGAAGAGGTTGACTCCGAAAGAGAGGTTGAAACACGTCTCCTGCACTTGGGCAGCCTGCCGCAGGGAACCACGCTGGCCGAATTCAAAGCCGACGGTCAGCCCGTTGTACCAGCGGAAAACCGGAATCGTGGCTCCGAGGGTAATGCCGTAAGCCTGCACCGGATTTCCGTCCAGCAGGAAATACTCCCGTTTGTAATATCCTCCGGCCCGGTAAGCCACTTTCCGGAAGAAATACCGCACGTCATTGCGGTTCGGCACATATTCGAATCCAGCCCGGTACGACTCCGACCAGGTGGAAGTGAATTTCGACGCAGAAGAGCTCTGCAAAGCGTTGCCCATAAAACCGGGATGGTCGTCAAAACCGCTGTTCCGCCAGTCGGAACGGGTATAGTCGAATTCCGCCATGAATTTGTCCCCGTAACGGAAACTGATTCCCACGCCGATTTCAGCGGCAAGCCGGATATCATGCCGGTAACCGGTCCGGTAATCCAGCGTATCTTTGGCCGCAGACCCATTTGCGAACTTGTAGGAGGCGAATTCTCCGCCCAGTACAGAGCCCATCCGGTATGTACCGCCGACGGTAACGGACGCTTTCGTGCCGATGGGCTGCTCGTATTGCAAACCGAATTTCCCCGTACAGGACGTCGCCTTGATGGAATACCCGCTGAGAATCCCGTTGTAGGAAGCATCCGAAAAGGTCTGGGTATATTGTTTTTCGATGTCCCCGAACAAAAAGATGAATTCAGCCCCGAGGGAAAGACGTTTCCAGAAAGTCACGCCGCCGCCGGCAAATACCTGGTACAGGCTGCCGGAACCGTTTGCGGAATAGGTCACATCGCCCACATTGCCGATGATGCGGGGATCCGTATTCGCAAAGGCATACCCGTATCCCGTATCCGAATAGGGCATGATGCCGACCATCATCGCGGAAGAACGCCAAATCGGGAAAGACAGGATACAGGAACCGATGTTGAAGGTATTGCTGGCATCGCTGCGCCGCCCCGTCTGGGAAAATATCTTGTTGTCCTCATACAGGGAGAAATCCATCAGCACGGACAGGGAATCCCGTGCCGTCACGGAAGCGGGGTTCAAAACATTGATATGCCGGTTCGTACGGCCCGCGATGCCCACACCGCCCATCGTCTTGTTGTAAGCGGTACCGGGCGCAGCCATATCCCCCACCCCGAAAATGGAATAAGGCGTCATCGAGCCGTATGCCTGTCCGAAAACAGGTATTCCGACCAGCAGCATCCCGAAAAACGCCAGGATACGGAATTTATTCCATATACTTTTCCACATACTCTTCTGTCATGAGCGCCAAACCCATCAGTACCAAATTGTTCACTACGAAAACCGACTGCTTCATCCGCTTGGCGAAATACATGGCGTCACCCCCTGTAAACAGGATGATTCCGGCAGGAAAATTCCTTACATAACCGTCTATTTCAAACATTATGCCCGAAATCACGCCGGCTTCGATGGAAGACTCGACGGAAGTTCCCTGGGCAGCGACCTGGGCGGGGATGTTCAACTCTTTTTTGTATTCCGAATAACGGGCAAGCGCTTTGAAACGCATCCGGCAGCCAAGTGAGATGTTTCCACCCGTATAACGCCCCTCCGCCGACAGGAAATCGACTTTCAGGGTAGTGCCGAAATCAAACACCGTGCAAGCCTTTCCCTTGAAAAGGTATCTGGCGGCCAGCAGTGAAGCGACCCGGTCGTATCCCAAATAATCCGGCAAATCGTAGCGTTCAGCAAACGGACAGTTCCCGGGGTCCAGCACCAGCAGGTGCCGGCATTCCCCTTCCAAAGCAGTGCGCTCCTCCCCGGAAAGGGGACGCACGGAAGCCAGCACCAGCACGTTAGGCAACTGCTTTTCGGTGATGGAACGGATGAAATCCAATGTCCGTTCCCCTTGGTACCGGAGAGTTTTGCCAAGCGTCCCGCCTGTCGCCCAAGCCGCCTTTAACGCCGTATTTCCTATTTCTACTATCAGATTATCCACCGGAAATCCTTTGAAATATCCTAAAAACTTACAAAGTTAGAAAATTAGAAACTGTTTTGCATTCTTTGAAAGAAAATTTTATAATTTTTTTGGATACACCGGAATGAAAGAACTGTCACACTGGCGACCGTTTTTCCAGACAGGGCCGCAAAGTGACGGGGAAAGGTGCGGCAACTTTTTCGTTTCGACGCTTTTAGCCGGAAGACTGCGGTCGAAAATGCTCCTTACTGCAATTTTTTCAGGAGGACAAGGGCTTTTTCAAGGGAATCCACCCCCCGGGAAACAATCTTGAGTTTTCCTTCCGACTGCTTGAGCTGGAAAATGCCGCTGCGGGCATCTATCTTCTGCAGGATGCCGGCAAAAAGTTCGGACTGGAAATAGGGGGACATCTGGTTGGCAATGAAGAAAGCGATGCACATCCCGTTCTTGACGATGATTTTTTCGAATCCGAGCGAGGAACCGAGATTCCGGATATTCACGACGTTTATCAGGTTTACCAATTCCACTGGAAGAGTGCCGAAACGGTCTTGGAGATGGGAAGCGAAAAGCGCCGTCTCCTTTTCCGACGACATGGAATCCAATTGCTTGTAAATGCGTATTTTTTCTGCCGTGACACCGATGAAATCATCGGGAATCATCGCAGGCTGGTCGGTTTCAATGGTGCAGTCGTTCACGAATGTGCCCCGTCCGCTTTTTTGCACCACGCCCGTTTCGACACCGATTTCCTCCATCGCCTCGGCAATGATTTTCTGATACGTCTCGAACCCCATGTCCATGATGAACCCGCTCTGCTCCGCCCCAAGCAGGTTGCCGGCCCCGCGGATATCCAAATCCTGCATCGCGATGTTGAATCCGCTGCCCAAATCTGAAAACTCCTCAATGGCCTTCAAACGACGGCGCGCATCTTCGGTAATGGATGCCAAAGGGGGGACAATCAAATAGCAGAAGGCTTTGCGGTTGGAGCGCCCGACACGTCCGCGCAGCTGGTGCAAGTCGCTCAATCCCACGTTCTGCGCCTGGTTGATCAGGATGGTGTTGGCATTCGGAATATCCAGCCCGTTTTCGATGATGGTCGTACACAGCAACATGTCATAATCACCCCTGATAAACTCCAACATCTTGTTTTCCAATTCTTTCGGAGCCATCTGCCCGTGGGCCGTACAAATTTTCATATCCGGAACGAGCCGGTGCAGGATTTCCGCAATGGCAGGCAGTTCCTCTACTTTGTTATGCAGGAAAAACACCTGTCCGCCCCTGTTGAGTTCGTAACGCAGGATGCTGCTGATTTCTTTCTGGTCGAAAAGGATGATTTCCGTCTGGACAGGAATACGGTTCGGCGGCGGCGTGTTGATGATGCTCAAATCACGGGCCCCTAACAGGGAAAACTGCAAGGTGCGCGGAATCGGGGTCGCCGTCAGGGTCAGGGTATCTATATTGGTCCGCAGCTGCCGGAGCTTTTCTTTGGCGCTCACGCCGAATTTCTGTTCCTCATCGATGACCAGCAAACCCAAATCCTTGAAAGCAAACCCATCTCCCAAAAGTTTGTGGGTGCCGATGAGGATATCGATGCGACCGGCAGCAAGTTGCTCCTGGATGCGGGATATTTCCTTGGCCGTCCGCAGCCTGCTGATGTAATCCACGGTACAGGGCATGTTTTTCAGCCGTTCCGAAAACGTATTGAAATGCTGGAGCGCCAGGATGGTCGTCGGCACCAGGACCGCCACTTGTTTTCCATCGGAAACGGCCTTGAATGCCGCCCGAATGGCGATTTCCGTCTTTCCGAACCCGACATCCCCACAAATCAGCCTGTCCATCGGGCAGACGTCTTCCATGTCAGACTTGACCGCTTTGGTCGCCAATTCCTGGTCCGGTGTGTCTTCATACATGAAAGAAGACTCCAATTCATCCTGCAGGTAGGTATCCGGAGAGAAGGCATACCCCCGGGACGCTTTCCGCTTGGCATAGAGTTGAATCAGTTCCTTGGCGATATCCTTGACCCGGGACTTGGCACTGCTCTTGAGCGTCTGCCAGGTCCTGGAGCCGAGTTTGTTGATGCGCGGCACTTCTCCGTCCCGGGAACGGAACTTGGAAATCTTGTTGAGGGCCTGGACGGAAACGAAAACGACGTCGCCGTCCCTGTAGGTCAGTTTTACCACCTCCTTCATCCGTCCGAAACTGTCCCGCATCCGCACAAGACCCCCGAAAATCCCGATTCCGTGGTCGATATGCACGACATAATCCCCGATATGGAAAGCGTTGAGGTCATTGATGGTCAACTGCTCGTTCTTTTCGACGCTCCGGCGTATGCTGACCCGGTGGAAACGGTCGAAAATCTCGTGGTCCGAATAACAGCAGACCTTGTCTTCTTCATCAATGAACCCGTTGTGAAGACTTTTTCCTTTCACGAATGCAGGCTGTAGTCCGCCGTTTTGGGAGAGGATGGAGCGAAGCCTGTCCAACTGGGCTGCCTTCTCTCCATAAATATATACATGGTATCCCATCTCCAGGCGGTGCCGGATATCTTCGGTCAGCAGTTCATAATTCTTATTGAACACCGGTTGCGGACGAATGTCGAACACGACGGGTTCCGCATCCCGGACAGCAAGCGGCATATCCACGAACACCCGCCGGAACGACTGCGTACCCCCGTAAAACTCCGCCTCCCGGTACATGTCGGATGAATTCAGCCACAGGGTCGCGGAAGCGGGCAGAAGCGAAAAAAAAGAAACGCCGTTCTCCGCTTCTCCGCCCACTTTGTCGGAAATGATATCCGCTCGGGAAATCTTTTCCTTGGAAAGTTGTGTGTTACAGTCAAATATATGGATATCCTCCACCTCATTCCCCCAGAAAGAAATCCGGAAAGGGTTTTGCAGGGAATAGGAAAAAATATCGACAAGCGAACCACGGATGGCATACTGTCCGGGAGAACCGACAAAATCCACTTTCTCGAACCCCTTGTCGGACAGTGTTTGTACCAAAGTGTCATATGAAATCTCCATCCCGACGGAAAGCTCCAGCACCTCTTCCCGTATCCGGGATTTTTTCGGCACTTTTTCCGAAACAGCATCCGGATAAGATACCAATACCAGCAATTCCTTTCCTTTGTGCTGCAGCAACTTTCCTATGGCGGCGGTCCGCTGTACCCCCAACGAAGACTTGTAGTTGCTCTGCTCCAAATTCTTACCCGAAGCAGGCAGGAAAAACACCCGGTCCCCTTCTATCAGGGAATACAAATCTGCACAGGCATATTCCGCCGATTCCTTGTCCGGCATCAGAATCATATGCACTCCCGCCTGCGCAACCTGCTGAAAAACAAACCATCGGGCGGAAAGAAAAAGAGAACGGAGACAGATTTCCTTTTCGTCTGCCAGTTTTTCCTTCAGAATGGCACAGGACTTTGAACTTATCAACATAAAGGGAGAAATTGCTGTCAAAAAACAGTTGATAACCCTGTTAATAAAGAAGTTTTTTCGTGTTTACAGAGGCAGCAGCTTCGTTATCCACGATGAACATACCGGTAAAAAACAAGGTTCCAAACAGTTTTTTATCTTAATAAATTTAAGTCAATCAAATACTTGTAAAACTTATTAACAAATCAACAGGGGATAAAACAACCAACCATAATTCAAATTAAAAAATTATATTTGTATGTTGTTACCCGCCCTGTGCGGGAGGAAATATTTGGCTTATGGACAGTTTCAATCCGCATCATACAAGCGAGGGCAAAGATAAGGATTTGGACGGAATTATCAGACCCCGTGCCCTGGAAGATTTCACCGGGCAGAAAGAAATCGTGTCCAACCTTGAAATCTATATCAAAGCAGCCAAATTGCGGGGAGAAGCGCTGGACCACACGCTTTTCCACGGGCCTCCCGGTCTGGGCAAGACGACACTTGCCCACATCATCGCCAGTGAAATGGGGGTGAATATGAAAATCACTTCCGGACCTGTCCTCGCCCGACCCGGTGATTTGGCCGGACTGCTGACTTCACTGGAAACAGGAGATGTCCTGTTTATCGATGAAATCCACCGCCTGCCTGCAGAAGTGGAGGAATACCTGTATTCCGCCATGGAAGACTATGTCATCGATATCATGATAGACAAGGGGCCGGGTGCGCGTTCCGTGCGGATTTCCCTCAATCCGTTCACCTTGGTGGGCGCGACGACCCGAAGCGGTCTGCTGACGGCGCCCCTGCGGGAACGTTTCGGTATCAACTGTGCGTTGGAATATTATGACACGGCGGATTTGGTTCGCATCGTCCTGCGGAGTGCCGGGATTCTGCAAATCGGCATCGATGCGGATGCCGCCCGGGAAATCGCCCTGCGCAGCCGGGGAACGCCGCGTATCGCCAATGCCCTGCTCAAACGGGTACGGGATTTCGCGCAGGTCATGGGGGATGGTCATATTGATTTGAAAATCACGAAATTCGCCCTCGATAAACTGCATATAGACACCCGCGGGCTGGATGCCATTGACAACAAAATCCTGCGGACCATCATCCATACTTTCAAAGGCGGTCCTGTCGGTGCGAATACCATCGCCACTGCCATCGGGGAAGACCAGGGAACATTCGAGGAAGTCTATGAGCCGTTCCTTATCAAGGAAGGATTCATCGTGCGGACGCAGCGGGGGCGGATTGCCACGGAACTTTCCTACAAGCATCTCGGCCTCGAGAAACCGGAAGAAGATGGTTCGCTGTTTTAAGCTTGTTGTGCTTTTCGCCAAAAATCATTAAAATTGCAGGATATTTGAAAATATAAAACCTTAATACCGATACAATGGCTGAACTTATTTCGAAAATTCCCGAAGGACCTTTGGCTGAAAAGTGGACGAAGCGCAAAGCGGCCATCCACCTCGTAAGCCCGAACAACAAACGGAAACTGGAAATCATCGTCGTGGGTACGGGCCTCGGTGGCGCTTCCGCCGCCGCGACGCTCGGCGAACTGGGATACAATGTCAAGATATTCTGTATCAGCGATACGCCCCGGCGTGCCCACTCGATTGCCGCACAGGGTGGTATCAATGCCGCCAAAAATTACCAGAACGACAATGACTCCGTCTATCGCCTGTTCTATGACACCATCAAGGGTGGTGACTACCGCAGCCGGGAAGCCAATGTGTATCGGTTGGCGGAGGTCAGCGCTTCCATCATCGACCAGTGCGTGGCGCAGGGTATTCCCTTCGCCCGGGAATACGGCGGATATCTGGCGAACCGCTCTTTCGGCGGCGTGCAGGTGAGCCGTACCTTCTATGCCCGCGGGCAAACCGGCCAGCAACTGCTCCTTGGGGCATATGCGGCCCTGAACCGCCAGATTGCCGCCGGAACGGTGAAGAGTTATCCCCGTCACGAAATGCTGGATCTCGTGGTCGTGAATGGTGAGGCGAAAGGCATCATCACCCGCAACCTCGTGACCGGCGAACTGGAGCGTTTCGGCGCCCATGCGGTCATCATCGCCACGGGCGGATACGGCAATACCTACTTCCTGTCCACCAATGCGATGAACAGCAACGGCTCCGCTGCCTTGCAGTGCTACAAGAAAGGCGCGTTTTTTGCCAACCCCTGTTTCGCGCAGATTCATCCCACCTGCATTCCGGTACATGGCGACCAGCAATGCAAACTGACCCTGATGTCCGAGTCGCTTCGCAATGACGGTCGGATTTGGGTGCCGAAGAAAATGGAGGATGTGGAAAAACTCCGCAAGCACGAAATCAAACCTTCGCAGATTCCGGAAGAAGACCGCGATTACTACCTCGAGCGCCGCTATCCCGCTTTCGGAAACCTCGTTCCGCGTGACGTGGCGTCCCGGGCGGCAAAAGAACGCTGCGATGCCGGCTATGGCGTAAACGAAACGGGCAAGGCCGTATTCCTGGATTTCTCGGAAGCCATCAACCGGCTGGGACACCAGCGTGTGGCTGAACGGTCTGGCAACCTCTTTGACATGTACGAGAAAATCACCGCTTCTTCCCCTTGGGAGGAACCGATGATGATTTACCCCGCCATCCATTATACCATGGGCGGTATCTGGGTGGACTACGATTTGCAGACCACCATTCCCGGCCTGTTTGCCATCGGTGAGGCGAACTTCTCCGACCACGGCGGCAACCGGCTCGGA
>JAGAFI010000028.1 GCA_017612675.1 Bacteroidales bacterium | reverse complement strand
GGCTGCTCTGCATCCGGGTGCATTCGTTCAAGGTCAGCGCCCGTCCGCTCAAGGGTCTGGACGGGCCCCTGCTCAGCGTGGGGTTTCCGCAGGCCTCCCTGGAGAAGTATTCCGCAGGCTTGCAGGTGTCGGGGAATCCGGCGTTCCCTGGGGGAAAAATCCTCCGGTTCCCGGATGGGGCGGCGGATGTGTCCGGCTACCCGGCATGGCAGGAGTCTTTCCGGCAGCCAGAAGGCACGGCTTCCGGTGAACGGAGCGCCCCGTTCAACAGCCTGCCGGTGTATGGTGCGGTGTACCGGCTGGCGGTGGAGGTGACGGAGATGGCTTCCCGCCTGCCGCGCAATTACCGTTATTCCCTCGGCGAGGATATCCGGCAGGGAGCCAAGCGGGCGCTCTTGTGCGTGACGCTGGCCGGCAAGGGGGAAGAGCGCCCGGCGCATATCCGGAAGGCCCGCCTGTCTGCCATGGACGTGCAGTTGAGCCTGCGGCTCCTGTCGGATTTGCATGTGCTGGAGGACAAACGTTATGTGTATTTTCTGGAAATGACGGAAGAAATTGTGAAACAATTGTCGAATTGGGAGCGGGGTGTTCGCCGGCGCGAAAGCACCGCCGGAGTGCCGTCACCCTGATGCTGCATCGGGCTGGCGGCAGTGTGCGGCGCAAATTCAATGAAATCCGGCCCGTCCGGGCCGTCGGAAAAGATGCTTCGGAAAACGCTGGCGGGGGCACGCCGCTCCCGGTCAGGAGGCCGGTCTTGGGGGATTTCCTTCCCGCTGCGGGCAACCGGAACGACAGTTCCCTGAACAATGCGGGGTCCAACGGCAACTACTGGTCGTCTTCCCTCAATACGGACAACCCGAACAACGCGTACAACGTGAACTTCAATTCGTCGGAAGTGAACAGGAACAACAACAACCGCAACAACGGGCAATCTGTCCGCCCCGTCACAGAATTTGCCACGGCGCACGCCGCTCCCTGTTTTGACACCCCCGCCGCACAGTTGCTGCTGGACCTGTACCGGGCGTACAAGGATGCCCGGCGGCACAAGCGGCGGCGGGATTACCAGCTGGCTTTTGAACAGAACGTGGAGGCGGAACTCCTTTCCCTGCGCGATGACATCCTTTCCGGTCGTTACCGCCCCGGCCCGTCCACCTGTTTTGTCATCCACGAACCCAAGATGCGGGAGGTTTTTGCGGCGCAGTTCCGGGACCGGGTCGTTCATCATCTGGTGTACAATTATATTGCCCCGTTGCTGATTCCGACCTTCATCCGGGACAGCTATTCCTGCATCCCGGGGCGGGGTACCCATGACGGGATTTTCCGGCTGGAAGAGAAGATTCGCAGCGTGTCCGGCAACTATTCCCGCCCGTGCCATGTGCTGAAACTGGATATGCAGGGCTATTTCATGCATATCGACCGTGCCCGCCTGCTGGAGCTGTGCCTGTCGTCCCTGGAGCCGTTCCGGAAGCGACTGGATTTCCCGCTTGTCTGCTATCTGCTGGAGGTACTTGTCATGGACGACCCGGTGCGCAATTGCCGCAGGCGGGGCAAGCCGTCCGACTGGGACGGTTTGCCGGATTCCAAAAGCCTATTCCATTCGCCGCCGGGTTGCGGACTGCCCATCGGGAATCTGACCTCGCAGCTGTTCAGCAACATCTATTTGAATATGTTCGACCACTATATGGAGACTTTGACCGGTCCCGGACGCTATGGTCGGTATGTGGATGACGCCTATGTCGTGGGGAACAGTCCGGCGGAGCTGCGGCGGTTCATCCCGCAGGCACAGGCGCTGCTTTCGTCCCGTCTGGGGCTGTCGCTGAACCCGAACAAGCTTGCGGTCTTTTCGGCCTATCGTGGGGTGGAGTTCCTCGGGGCGTACCTGAAACCGTTCCGCCGGTATGTGGGCAACCATTGTCTGAAACGGATGGAACGGAAGATGGCGGCGCTGCCTTTTGTCTCTTCCCGAAAACGCTTTGCCTCCGTCAATTCTTTTCTGGGGCTCACGTCCCATTACCGGGCTTATCGGATTCGTGCGCGCTGGCTTGCGGGTCCGCTCGCATGTGCGTTCGGGGACGGCTATTTTACGCGGGGCATCCTGCAATACCGCCTCTCGCGGAAGGGCGTCGTCGGGGCCACTATTCGAAAAATATAAATAATACGGGCGAAAAGATGATGATATTGCATCAAAAGTGCATCGTTTCACTGCTTTCGGCTCAACACCCTGCCAATATCGCACTTTTTCGGCTCAAAAATTTGGAAAAATGAGCTGTGTTTTTCTTATATTTGAGCCGTAAATCGAAATGACAATGACCAGAGAGAATGAAATACTGCAGTTTCTGCACGACCATCCCGGTTCATCCAGAAGCGAGATTGAGACCGGGATGAACCTCGCGGAAAGCCCCGCCACCGTCAAGCGTATCCTTGCTTCGCTGGTGGAGGCAGGCTCTGCCATTGTCTCCGGTCGGGGCCGTGCTACCCGATACAGCGTGTCTCCGCAGGCGCATGTGACAATGCCGCTGGACATTGATACCTACTTCCAGAAGGAAACAGATGAACGCACAGTTCAAACCTCCTTCAATTTCGAGCTGATTAACGACATCCTCCCCAAAGCAGAGCTTTTCTCGGCAGAGGAAAAAGAGCATCTTGACACCCTTCAGGCTCAGTTCACCCACAATCTGGAAGGCATCACTGCTAACGAATACCGCAAGGAGATGGAGCGACTGGGCATTGACCTCAGTTGGAAATCATCCCAGATTGAAGGCAACACGTATTCCCTTCTGGAGACTGAGAAACTCTTAAAGGAAAAACAGACCGCTTCCGGGAAGACCAAGGAAGAAGCCATTATGCTCCTCAACCATAAGGACGCGCTCGATTTCGTGCTGTCCGCCCCCGATTACTTAAAGGAAATCTCAGTCTGGTGCATAGAAGAACTACACGCGCTTCTCACCAAGGAGTTGAATGTTGATAAAGGTATTCGCAAGCGCCGCGTCGGCATCACCGGCACCAATTATCATCCGCTGGACAATGAATACCAGATCCGCGAAGCCCTCGAAGACAGTTGTCGCCTCATCAATGAAAAGGAAAACGTTTTCGAGAAAGCCTTGCTGTCCCTGGTGCTTCTTTCCTATATCCAGGCGTTCTCCGACGGCAACAAGCGCACAGCCCGCATTGTCAGCAACGCTATCCTTATAGCAAACAAATATTGCTCGATTTCGTTCCGTACGGTTGACTCGGTAGATTACAAGAAAGCCATGCTCATCTTCTACGAGCAGAACAACATTTCCGCTTTCAAGAAGATCTTCATAGACCAATTCGCATATGCCGTTCAGACATACTTCTAATAAAAACCATGAAAAGAATCGCATCTTTACAGCTATCATCTGCACCGTGGTCCTTTTCGCCCAGACATCCAAACTCCCTGTAGTAAAGGGGACGGCTATTTTACGCGGGGTATCCTGCAATACCGCCTCTTGCGGAAGGGCGGCGTCGGAATTATTTTTTGGAATTTCGATAATTCACTATCTTTGAAAGTTGTTTCAAGACAGGATGTCGAAAGAAGAAAACAGGATTATCCGGCGGCGTCTGCGCAACGCCTATATGTCCAGCATCATCAGCATCAGTCTGGTGCTGCTGCTGACGGGCGTGGCGTCCCTGCTGGTCGTGAATGTCCGGCGCGTATCGGATTATTTCAAGGAACATATGCAACTGACCGTCCTGCTGAACCAGGAGGTGGGGGAGAAATCCGCGCAGCAATATCTGGAGCGCGTGGAGACCTTTCCCTGCGTCAAGCGGGCGCGGCTGGTGAGCCGGGAAGAAGGGACGCGTGAACTCGAAGCCCTGCTCGGCCGGGATTTCCTGGAGGTGTTCGGTTCGTCTCCCGTGCCCCTGTCCGTGGAAATCGGCCTGAAAGCGGATTATGTCTCGAAAGACAGCCTGGAAGTGGTGCAGCGCTTGCTGGCGGCTTCCCCGCTGGTGGATGAAGTGAACTGCCAGCAGTCGCTGGTGGAGGCCCTGAACGCCAATCTGACCAAGATTTCGCTGGTGTTGGGCGTGCTCATCGCCCTGCTGCTCTTCATTTCCTGTGTGCTGATTGGCAATACCGTGCGCCTGAGCGTGTTTGCCCAGCGCTTCACCATCCACACGATGAAGCTGGTCGGGGCGACGCGGGGTTTTATCCTGCGTCCCTTCCTCGGGAAGGCGGTCCTGCAGGGCTTGCTTTCCGCATTGGCGGCCACGGGGCTGCTGGCCGGGGCGCTTGTTGCCGTGCGCAAGGGGTTCGGCCCGCTTTATGAGGTCTTCGACCCGGCATCGATGCTGTCCGTTTCCCTGATTGTGGCAGTGGGCGGCGTGCTGATTTGCGTCGTAAGCACGTGGTTCGTGGTGGGCCGGCTGCTGGCTCGCCGCAAGGATGATTTGTATTTTTGATGATGGATAAGAAAGTTTTCGACAGGATGCCCGTCACCCCCAGGGGATTCCGCCTGCTGCTGGCGGGGCTGCTCGTGATGCTGGCCGGATACCTGCTCATGACGGGCGGGGGCAGTACCGACCCGCAGGTGTTCAATGAGGCGATGTTTGATTTCCGCCGGCTGGTGGCGGCGCCCGTCGTCATCGTCGCCGGGATTGTGGTGGAGATTGTGGCGCTCATGTCCTGCCGGGACGGGAAACAGGAAAACGAATAAGGTATGGAATGGTTTGAAGCATTGCTGCTGGGACTCGTGCAGGGTCTGACGGAGTTCTTGCCCGTCAGCAGCAGCGGCCACCTGTCCATCGTGCGGGAATGGCTCGGCGTGGATACGGAGGGCTTTCTGGATTTTACCGTGACGGTGCATTTTGCCACCGTGCTCAGCACCATCGTGGTGTTTCGGGCGGAGATTTGGCACCTGCTGTGCGGCCTGTTCAAGTTCCGGTACAATGACGAGACGGATTATATCTTGAAAATCGCCGTGTCGATGATACCCGTCGGCATTGTCGGCGTGTTCTTCAAGGACCGGGTGGAGGCCCTGTTTGGCGACGGACTGCATACCGTGGCCGTTTTCCTGCTGGTAACGGCGGTTTTGCTCTGCCTTTCGGACTATCTGGCACCGCGTATCCGCTATGTGAAGGAGCACCGCAATGGCATTTCCTATTGGCAGGCCTTCGTCGTCGGCCTGGGACAGGCGCTTGCCGTTGCGCCCGGCCTGTCCCGCAGCGGCACGACCATTTCCCTCGGGCTGGTAAGCGGTGTGGACCGGAAGAACATCGCGCAGTTTTCGTTCCTGATGGTGCTTGTGCCGATTTTGGGGGAGCAGCTGCTGGATTTGCTGCATATGGCGGGCGGCTCCGCGGGGGCGGGTGTCGGCCTGCCTGCCATGGCGCTGGGTTTCGTGGCGGCTTTCTGCAGCGGCCTGTTTGCCTGCCGGGTGATGGTGGCGCTGGTGCGCCGTGCCCGCCTGCGCTGGTTTGCCCTGTATTGTGCGCTCGCTGCCGTGGCGTTGCTGGCGTTTGCGTAGGAACATGGCGCGCACGCTGGTCTATTTCGTTTCGGACGTACATCTCGGCCTGTCCCTGCATGACCCGCAGGAGCGGGAGGCGCGTTTTCTGCATTTCCTGCGGACGCTGCCCGTGGAGCGGACGAAAGCGCTGTACCTGCTGGGGGATATCTGGGATTTCTGGTATGAATACCGGGATGTCGTTCCCCGGGAGGGCGCCCGGGTGGTGGCGGCGCTGACCGCCCTCGTGGATGCGGGCGTGGAAGTGTATTTCTTCGAGGGCAACCACGACATGTGGTGCTATTCTTTCTTCGAAAGCCTGGGCATCCGCAAGCTGTCCCAGCCCGCTTTCGTGACGGAGGGCGGCAAGACCTTCTGCCTCGGGCACGGGGACGGGCTGGGCGGCGGAAGTTTCTCTTTCCGCCTGTTGCAGGCCGTGTTCCATTCCAGGCTCTGCCGCGCCTTGTTCAGCACGCTGCATCCTACGCTGGCGTTCCGCCTGGCGCAATGCTGGTCGCGCAGCAAGCGCGAAACCCACGGAAACTACCGCTTCCGCGGCACGGAAGAGCCCCTGTACCGCTTTGCCGCCCGGCTCGCCGGGGAACGCCGGGTGGATTATTTCCTGTTCGGGCACTACCATGACGCCGTGGGGGCGCAGATGCCTTCCGGCGCACAGTTCCGCCTTTTGCCGGATTGGATGCACGGGGGAGAGCCGTATGCCTGTTTTGATACGGCTACTTCGTCTTTTGCACTGAACTATGCAGAACGGTGTTTTTGATGCGGGTGGCCTCCGGATATTCCCAGAAGACTGAATAATAAAAAGCGTTCCATTCTCCGCTGTCCCAGATCCGGACGAGTTCTTCTGTCCGGGCGTCGCGCCCGGTCGGATCGTAGCGGGTCTTGAGATCTTGGGAAAACAAACGGGCGACGAGCTGCCAGAAATTGGCGGTAAAGCCGTTTTTGTATTCCTTGATGATGCCGAAGGCGCTTTCGCCGCATTCCCGGTCGATGAGGCGCATCAGCAGCAGCCCCTGTGAAATGGTCATGTTCCGCACGTCCTTGCCGAAAATGGCGAGCAATTCCTTCTCGACGTCGTTGATGTAGGCCCGTCGCTGGGAACGCTTGCGCGCGTCGGCGGCGATGGTGCTGTCCACGGCGGCGACCATCTTGCGGCAGGTCAGGGCGTAGGGATAGATTTTGTTGAAATTGTACACCATCCGGTAATCCTTCCGCCAGTCGCCGTCCCGGAAGCCGCGTCCGCGGGGGAAGACCCAGATGGGGTCTATCGTGTCATAGAAAACCGTCTCGCCGTCGTGGATTTCAAAATACATGGGATAGCCTTTCGGCTGCTGGGCGGACGAAAGGCCGGCGAAGAAAAGCGCCACCAGTATGAGCGATACTTTTTTCGGCACAAATGCAAAGATAGCAAAGATTGTTCCATCTGCGAAACCCCGGTCGCGGGCGCCCTGCCGGGAAGCCGTGTCGAAAATGCTTGGAAAAATTTTTTGACCAAGTTTGCAACCTGCGGAAAATCCGAAAGTTGACATGCAGGATTTTGTGTCAAAAAGGTGCAATTTTTTTTGAAAAATTCTTGCCGTTTGGAAAAAAATCATTAAATTTGCAGTCCCAAAAATCGGCCAAAACCGACGTATTGGTTTGATTTATAATTAGTTAATATAAAGTAATACAACAATGTTACAACCTAAGAGAACAAAATTTAGAAGGGAACAGAAGAACCGGATGAAGGGAAATTCCCAGCGTGGCAACCAGCTCGCCTTCGGTTCCTTCGGCATCAAGACTCTGGAAAATTGTTGGCTTACCGCACAGCAAATCGAGGCCGCCCGTCAGGCAATTTCCCGCCGGATGAACCGTGAGGGCCAGATTTGGATCCGGGTCTTCCCCGTGAAGCCGATTACCAAGAAGCCGCTCGATACCCGTATGGGTAAAGGTAAGGGTGACCCGTATGCGTTTGTCGCCCCCATCACGCCGGGCCGCATCATCTTCGAAGCGGAGGGTGTCTCCCTGGATGTGGCGAAAGAGGCCATGCGCCTGGGTGCCAACAAACTCCCCATTGCGACCAAGTTCGTCGTCCGTCGGGATTATGTCGAATAATTTAATGGAGAAAGCACAATGAAAGCAGCCGAAGCACGCGAAATGTCTGTAGCAGACCTGCGCGACCGCATTGAGATTGAGAAAAGCAATCTTGACACAATGAAGATCAATCACGCGATTTCTCCATTGGAAGACACGTCTAAATTCAAGAAAGCCAGAAAGGATATCGCTCTGATGATCACTATCCTCGCTGAAAAAGAAAAACAAAACTAAAGCAGAAGTCCTATGGAAAGAAATCTTCGCAAGGAAAGAATCGGAGTAGTGGTC
>JAGAFI010000027.1 GCA_017612675.1 Bacteroidales bacterium | reverse complement strand
GGTGGGGGCGCTTGCCCGGCCTGATGCCGCGCAGGAGATTGTGAATGAAGTGTACACATTGGTATGAAATACGCATATTTTCTTGGCATCGGCGGCATCGGCATGAGCGCCATCGCCCGGTACTTCAAGTTCAAAGGGCTGGAAGTGAGCGGGTATGACCGGACGCCGTCGGAATTGACGCGGCAACTGGAAGCGGAAGGCATCCGCGTCCATTATGAAGACGATTGCGCACAGGTCCCCGCCGACAGGGAAAACACCCTCGTCATCTACACGCCGGCGATTCCCGCTTCGCTGGAAGAGTTCCGTCATGTGCAGCAGAAGGGTTACCATCTTGTCAAGCGTGCCAAGGCGCTGGGGGAGATTTGCCGGGGGCAGACCTGCCTGGCTGTCGCCGGGACGCATGGCAAGACGACGACGAGCACCCTCGTGGCGCATATCCTGACGGAAAGCGGGGAGGGCTGTTCCGCCTTCCTCGGCGGCATTTCCAAGAATTACGGCACGAACCTCCTGGTGAGCCACACGCCTGTCGTCGTGGCGGAAGCGGATGAATTCGACCGTTCTTTCCTGCAACTGCGTCCCGCCATCGCCGCGATTACCGCCATGGACGCCGATCACCTCGACATCTACGGCGACCTGGCCCATGTGCAGCAGGCGTTCCGTGAATTTGCCGCCGGCATCAGCGAGACCCTGATTTTGAAATACGGCTGCCCCATCCGGCAGGAAGATATTCCCGCCCGGATTCTGCGCTATCATTTCGACGATCCGGACGCGGATTTCCACAGCACGAACCTGCGGCTCCTCCCGGACGGGCATTATACCTATGACCTCGTCTTCCCGGGCGGCGTCCTGTCCGATATCCGGGTCGGCGCCCTCGGATGGGTCAATGTGGAAAACAGCATCGCCGCCGCCGCCATCTGCCTCTGCCATGGTGTGGACGGCCAGAAAGTGCGCCGTGCCATCGGCAGCTTCCAGGGGGTGAAACGCCGGCTGGATGAACACGTGAACCGCGCTGGCATCACCTATCTGGATGACTATGCCCACCATCCGGCTGAATTGGGCGCCGCCATTTCGTCCATCCGCCAGATGTTTCCCGGACGCAGCATCACGGGCATATTCCAGCCGCACCTGTACACCCGTACGCGGGATTTTGCGGACGGTTTTGCCGAAGTGCTCGGCGGCTTGGACAAACTGATTCTGCTGGACATCTATCCGGCGCGTGAAGCACCCATCCCGGGCGTGGATGCCTCCTGCATCCTGTCCCGTGTCGCGCTGGAACGGAAAGTGCTGGTACACAAGGAAGATTTGCTGGCTTATCTGGAAAAGGAGCCCGTTGACGTGCTGGTCAGTTTCGGGGCGGGTGACATCGACCGGCTCGTCGGCCCCATTGCACAGCTGCTGGAGAAACGCCTATGAAACCCGTGCTGAAACACGTGGCGGCCAGCCTTTTTGCCGCCCTGCTGCTCGTCTTGCTCGTGCTGCTGCTGCTCGCCGGTGAACGTGCGCAGCGGAAGACGCGCCTTTGTACGGGGCTGGAAGTATCCCTGCCCGATGCGTGTGCCTTCGTCAGCGAGGAGGACATCGCCCGTTTCCTTTCCCGGCGCTACGGCGACTATGTGGGCCTTCCGCTGGACAGCCTGCAACTGGGGAAAATAGAGGCGCTGCTGTCGGAAAAGCGCGTCGTGCTGGGCAGCGAGGCCTGGACGACCGATGACGGGCTCCTGCACATCCGGATTCGGCAGCGTATGCCCGTCCTGCGTTTCCAGCGCGGGGAAGCGGGCTTTTATGTGGACAAGGACGGGGTCGTCTTTCCCCTGCATCCCGTTTATACCGCTCCCGTTCCCGTCGTCTCCGGGGAGATTCCGCCCGTCGAACAGGGGGGCTGGGAACCGTGGACTTCCGCGGTGATGGCGCTGATGGCGCGGCTTGACGGGGATGCGCAGTGGCATGCATGGCTGGGAAGCGTCAGCGTGGACAGCCGCGGGGAACTGCTGCTGCGGCCCGCAGAAGGGAAGGAAGTGTTTTATTTCGGCCCCCCGGACGAGGTGGCGGAAAAACTGGCGAAAATTTCCCGGTATTACACCCATATCATTCCGGCGAAAGGTGCCGGCTACTATAAGAGCATCCATTTGAAATTCAAGCAACAAGTGATATGTCGGAGAGATATTTGAGCACCCTGGACCTGGGGACGTCGAAATTCGCGCTGGGCGTGGCGAAAGTCAGCGGCAGCAATGCCCAGGTCATTTATTACAAGGAGGCGCCTGCGGACGGCGTCCGTTACGGCTGCATATACAATCCCAAGAAAGCGGCGAATGCCCTGCGTCCCCTCATCGGGGAAGCGGAAGAGGCGCTGGGGATTCAGATTCAGCGCCTGATTGTGGGGTATCCCCGTTTCAACGTGCGGCAGGAAGGCGCCCGCAAGCGCATTGAACGCAGCACGCCGTCTTCGCTGATTTCGGAGGAAGAGATGCGGAGCCTCAAGGATATGGCCCTGAACGATTACCCGCTGGAAGACCCCGATCACGAGATTATCTACGGCGCCGTGGCGCAGTCCTTTTCGACGGATGAACTGTTCAACGTCACCGAAGATGACATTGTCGGGACGACGGGGGATTTTATCGAAGGGTATTACAAGGTGTTCATCGGCGCCAAAAAAGCGTCCGACAACCTCGATATCATGCTCAACCTGCTTAGCATACCGCCCGCCGACAAGGTGTTCACCCCGGCGACCACGGCCCTTGCCGTCCTGAAAGCGGATGAACGGATGAGCGGTACGGCGCTCGTCGAAATCGGCGCCGGGGTCACGTCGGTCACCATCTGCCAGCAGGACATCCTGCGCTGCTGCGCTTCCATTCCATTCGGGGGAAGCAATGTCACGAAAGACATCCGGCATGAGTGTGCGTTCAGCGAATCCCTGGCCGAGAACATCAAGCGCGCTTACGGTGCCTGCCTGCCGGACAAACTGGTTTCGATGGGGGATAAAATCCTGCAAATCAATGATGAAGAAAACGGCGGCTATGCCGTCCTGCCGGTCAAGTATCTCTCGGAAATCATCACGGAACGGAGCCGGGAAATCATCGAGGCGGTCCTGTACCTGATTCAGCAAAGCGGTTATGCCGACAAATTGCGGGGCGGGCTCGTCCTGACGGGCGGCGGCGCCCGGCTGACCAACCTGTCCGCCCAGTTCAAGGAACTCTCCGGTTACCATGTCCGCATCGGATATCCGCATACCGGCGCTTTCAGCATGGACGGCTGCGGGAGCATCGGCAGCCTTTCGGGGGCGGCTTCGATGGGTTTGCTGCTGGATGCCCTTGCCGGTCCGCTGAACTGTATGGTGGATATCCCTCCTGTGACGTCTCCGCAGGGACCGCAGCCGCCGGCCGGGCCGGAACAGGGAGGTGTGGCGGATGGCGGAACCGTTTTCGACCCGCCCGTGCCGCCCGTCAAGCCGTCTGGCGGCGCGCACACCAAAGGTACGGGGACCCGGGATAAAGCCCCGAAAGGCTCCAGGCCCCCGAAAGAAAACAAGATTCAATGGCTCATTGATACCATGGGAAATCTTTTTGGCGATACGTTGGGCGGCATATACGATACCATGGGACAGGAGGACAAGAACAACTAAAGGAACAGGCCATGTTGGAAGAAAACACAGAAGTGGGGATTACCCCGAAAGACTGGGCGACCAGTGACGAAATCATCAAGGTCGTCGGCGTAGGCGGCGGTGGCTGCAATGCCGTTTCCTATATGTATGAACAGGGCATCAAGGGATGCAGTTTCGTCGTGTGCAACACCGATGCCCAGGCCATCCAGTGCAGTCCCGTTCCCGTCAAAATCCAGATGGGTGCCGGACTTGGGGCGGGCACCAATCCCATCCGGGGCCGCAACGCCGCATTGGACAGCCAGGACACCATTGAGCGCGTCATCCTGACCCCTGCCACCGAAATGCTGTTCATCACGGCGGGCATGGGAGGCGGTACCGGTACCGGGGCGGCTCCCGTCATCGCCAAAATGGCGAAAGACAAGGGCGTCCTGACCGTGGGCGTCGTTACGCTCCCGTTCAAAAGCGACGGCAACGAAGCCATCTCCCGGGCCATCGACGGCATCCACGAACTGGAGAAAAACGTAGATTCCCTGTTGATTATCAACAATGAAAAACTCCATGAGTTTTACGGGGACCTGCTGATGCACGATGCTTTCCCGAAAGCGGACGAGGTGCTGGCCACCGCCGTGCGCGGCATCCTGGAAATCATCAAGACCCCCGGGGTCATCAACGTGGATTTCGAAGACGTCAAGTCGATGATGAAAGACAGCGGCATGGCCTTGATGGGGTATGGCACCGGCAGCGGGAAGGACCGGATTGCCCAGGCGGTGGACCAGGCCTTCAATTCGCCCCTGCTCAACGACTTTGACCTCAAGAGCGCCCGGAACGTGCTGGTCAACATTACCGGCGGCAGGAACGAGCATGGCCTGACCATGAACGACAAAAACGAAATCAACCGGCGCATCGAAGAATATACGGGCGGTGCCAACAAGTTCAAGAGCGGGCTCGTGCTGAGCGATGATCCGGCCACCGGAGACACCATCCATATCACGGCCATCGTGACGGGGCTCAAGCTGACCGATGTCCTCGGGCGCAACCGGGACATGGGCAATTACATCATGATAGACCGGAACTTCGTCTATGACGATTCCGGGGACGATGTCATCGCTTTCCCGCCGGATGCGGAAAACACCGGCCACATCGGATTCAATACCCAGGAAAACACGCGGATTTTCCATTTTGCGGATGACCAGAAGCCCGTCCTCATGGTCGGCAGCATGGAAAGCCGCGCAGAACTGGAAGACATTCCCGCAATCAGGAGGAGTAAAAAATGAAACGGACACGTGTACGCTTTGCACCGTCCCCCACCGGCCCGCTGCATATGGGCGGGGTTCGCACGGCGCTTTATAATTACTTGTATGCCAAACAGAAAGGCGGTGATTTCCTGCTTCGTATCGAAGATACGGACTCCCACCGCTTCGTGCCGGGGGCTGAACAATACATCATCGACGCCCTTGCCTGGTGCGGCATTACCCCGGACGAGGGCGTAAAAGACGGGAAAATCGTCGAGACGGCGGATGAACGGAATCCGCACGCCCCTTACCGGCAGTCCCAGCGGCGGCAGATTTACCGCGAATATGCGGAGCGCCTTGTCGCGGGCGGTTTTGCCTACTATGCCTTTGACACCCCGGAGGAACTGGAAGCCTCGCGCCGCGAGGCCGAAGCCCGCAAGGAGACGTTCATCTACAATGCCGCCACCCGCCAGAAACTCCGCAATTCCCTGACGCTGGATGCCGGGCAGGTGCAGCGGCTGCTGGCGGAACGCAGTGACTGGACCATCCGTTTCCGGATGCCGGAAGACGAGACCGTGGAGATGGACGACCTGATTCGTGGCCATATGTCCGTCCATACGGGCACCCTGGACGACAAGGTCCTGTGGAAGCGGGCGGATGAACTGCCGACCTACCACCTTGCGAACATCGTGGACGACCACCTGATGGCAATCAGCGATGTCATCCGGGGTGAAGAATGGCTGCCCTCCCTGCCCCTGCATGTGCTCCTGTACCGTGCTTTCGGCTGGGAGCGCCCGCAATTCGCACACCTGCCCCTGCTGCTCAAACCGGTCGGCAACGGCAAACTGTCCAAACGGGACGGAGACAAGCTGGGCTTTCCCGTTTTCCCGCTCTCCTGGACGGGCGCGGACGGCGAAACTTGCCGGGGCTACCGCGAAGACGGCTATTTCCCGGAGGCCTTTGTCAACCTGCTGGCCATGCTCGGCTGGAATCCGGGCACGGAACAGGAACTCTTTTCGCTGGACGAACTGACCGCGGCCTTTTCGCTGGACAAGGTCAGCAAAAGCGGGGCGAAATTCAATCCCGACAAGGCGAAGTGGTATAACAAGGAATACCTGCGGCGGAAGGATGACGGCGTCCTCGCGGACCTGCTGCTGCCGATGCTGGCCGCCGAGGGCATCGAAACGACGAAGGGCTATGTCGAAAAAGTCATTTCCCTGACGAAGGAACGGGCGACTTTCGTTTCCGATTTCCGGGACATCGCCCGCTGTCTGTTCACCGCCCCGCAGCAATATGACGAAAAAGACAGCGCCAAGTTCGGCGCGTTCCTTCCGCAGGCTGTGGAAGCGATGCGGGCCGCATCGGATGCCGCCACGCTGGAGGCGTATATCCGCGAACACGACATGCCGATGGGCAAGGTGATGAACGGCATCCGCCTCGCCCTGACCGGTGCCGCCAGCGGCTTGGGCATCGGGGACATTCTCTCATGCATCGGGCTTCCCGAAGCCCTGCGACGTTTGGAAACATGCAAAGAAAAGATATGGAAAGAATAGGTATCTGCAGCGACCACGCCGGACTGGAATACAAGGCGCGTCTTATTTCCTACCTGTTGGGAAAGGGCTTTGACGTGGTGGATTTCGGCACCCACACGGCGGACAGCTGCGACTATACGGATTATGCCCATCCCCTCGCGGACGCCGTGGAAAAGGGGGACGTGCAGCTGGGCATCGCCCTGTGCGGGACGGGAAACGGCATGGCCATCACCCTCAACAAACACCAGGGGGTGCGTGCCGGCCTCTGCTGGAACCGTGCGGTGGCCCGCCTTGTCAAGGAACACAACAACGCAAACGTGCTGGTCATCCCCGCCCGTTTCGTCAGCAGCCGCATGGCGGTGATGATGGTGCGGGACTGGCTCCAGACCGCCTTCGCGGGCGGCAGACACCAACGCAGAATTGACAAGATACCTGTCCGCTGATATCGGGGACTATCCCGATGGGATTGTGCTGCCCGTTGACAAGCCTTACCGGTGGACGTCTGCCGACGTTATCCGCAAGGTCAAATGGGCGGCATGCCGCCATTTCGGGAAAAAGAACCTGAAAGTCGGGCACGCCGGCACCCTCGACCCGCTGGCGACCGGCCTCCTGCTGGTCTGCATCGGTGCGGCCACCCGGCGGGCGGAAGCCTTGCAGGCAAGTCCGAAACAGTATCTTGCCGGGGTGGTGTTCGGCGAGACCACGCCTTCCTTCGACTTGGAAAAGGATATCGACGCCACCCATCCGCTCTCGGGCGTCAGCGAAACGTCCGTCCGGGCGGTGCTGCCCCGCTTCCTCGGGGAGCAGATGCAGGTCGCCCCGCTGTTCAGCGCCAAATCCGTCGATGGCGTCCGGGCCTACGAGACCGCCCGCAAGCGGCTCCGGCAGGCACAGGCCGAAGGCCGTCCTTTCGATGATGGCGGCGGCCTGCTGCAGGCTTCCCGCATCTCCGTTTACGGGCTGGAACTGGAAAGTTTCGGGGCGTTTGTGCCGCCGGACGTTCCGGTAGAAGACGCCCGGGGCCGCATCCGGGTGGCGGACGTCCGCGGATACGACCTGCGCCTTGCCCGCATCCGGGTGGATTGCTCGAAAGGGACCTATATCCGCGCCCTCGCCCGGGATTTGGGCGAAGCCCTCGGCAGCGGCGCTTTCCTGGGTTCCCTGCGGCGCACCCGCAACGGCCCGTATGACATTTCGCAGGCCATCAGCCTGGACGACGCCCTTGCGCTGCTGCAGGCGCCGGCAGGCGCCAATACCGGCGTATCGGATGCGGGGCTGGCTCGATAAGCTGTTCCCGGCGGTCCGGCGCAGGCCGCCGAAACGCCGCAAGCTGCCGGAGACCCCGGCGGTGACGGCGATGCGGGCGGAAGCGCAGAAAAGCCTGAAGCCCCGGCTGGCGGAACTTGCCGCCATGTACGGATTCACCTATGCGCAGGTGCGGCTCAAGCACAATGTCTCCAACTGGGGAAGCTGCTCGTCCAAAAAGAACATCAATCTCAACATCAATCTTGTGCGGCTGCCGCAAGCCTTGCAGGACTATGTCATGCTGCACGAACTCTGCCACCTGCGCCATCTGAACCATGGCCCCGCCTTCCACGCCCTGCTGGAATCCCTCTGTCCCGGCCACCGCGCCCTTGCCCGGGAACTGAAACGGTACCGGATTATCTGACGCGGCGGGCAAGGGGCTTCCGGCAGCCGGTCTCCGGGCGGGAAAGGCCCTTTCCGGAAAGGGAAATGGCGTCGCTTGCGCCGGCGGAAAGGGCCGTCTTTTCCGCTTGCGGGCCGGGGCGTTTTTTGGGGGAACGTGTGGAAAAGGGGACTTCCATTTGTTTTTTTTTCAAGAAAGGAGTATATTGCGGGTTAATGTGGAAAAAACCGCAGAAAACGATATGAAGTTAAGAAGTAGTGTGACCTTTGACGGTCGGAGAATGGCGGGCGCACGGGCCCTGTGGCTGGCCAACGGCATGAAAAAAGAGCAGTTCGGCAAGCCGGTCATCGCCATTGCCAATTCGTTCACCCAATTCGTCCCCGGACACGTACACCTGCATGAGGCGGGGCAGATTGTCAAGGCGGAAATCGAGCGGCTGGGGTGTTTCGCCGCCGAATTCGATACCATTGCCGTGGATGACGGCATTGCGATGGGCCACGACGGGATGCTGTATTCGCTGCCTTCCCGCGACATCATCGCCGACAGCGTGGAATACATGGTCAATGCACACAAGGCCGATGCGCTGGTGTGCATCAGCAACTGCGACAAGATTACGCCCGGCATGCTCATTGCCGCGATGCGGCTCAATATCCCCACCATTTTCGTTTCCGGCGGCCCGATGGAGGCCGGGGAACTCGGTGCGGCGCGCCTGGATTTGATAGACGCGATGATCAAGTCCGCCGACCCCACGGTCAGCGACAGCGAGGTCGCGGCCATCGAGCATTGTGCCTGTCCGACCTGCGGAAGCTGCTCCGGCATGTTCACGGCCAATTCGATGAACTGCCTGACCGAGGCCATCGGCCTGTCCCTGCCCGGCAACGGCACGATTCTCGCCACGCACGCCCTGCGGCGGGAATTGCTGTGCAAGGCCGCCCGGCAGATTGTGGAGAATACGCGCCGCTATTATGAGCAGGATGACGCTTCCGTGCTGCCGCGCAGCATCGCCACCCGGCAGGCCTTCCTGAACGCGATGACCCTCGACATTGCGATGGGCGGCTCCACCAACACGGTGCTGCACCTGCTGGCCGTCGCCGGGGAAGCGGAAACAGACTTCAAGATGGCGGACATCGACGCCCTGTCCCGCCGGGTGCCCTGCATCTGCAAGGTTGCGCCCAATACGCAGAAATACCATATCCAGGACGTGGGACGCGCCGGCGGCGTGATTTCCATCCTGTATGAACTGGAAAAGGCCGGTCTGGTGGACGGCAGCGTCCGCCGGGTGGACGGGATGACACTCCATGAGGCCATCGCGCAATATGCACTCCTGAGCTCCGGCGTGTGCGAAGAAGCCCGGCGCATCTATGCCTGCGCCCCGGGCGGCGTGCGGACGACGGCGTTGGGAAGCCAGGAAAAATACTACGACACATTCGATACGGACCGTGCCGCGGGCTGCATCCGCAGCGTTGAAAACGCCTATACCCGCGACGGCGGCCTGGGTGTGCTGTTCGGCAACATCGCGCAGGACGGCTGCGTCATCAAGACCGCCGGGGTGGATGAAAGCATCTGGCATTTCGAAGGCCCGGCGAAGGTGTTCGATTCCCAGGAAGCGGCCTGCGAAGGCATCCTCGGCGGGAAAGTCGTGAGCGGCGACGTGGTCGTCATCAATTACGAAGGGCCGAAAGGCGGGCCCGGGATGCAGGAAATGCTGTATCCGACATCCTATATCAAATCGATGCACCTCGGCAAGGAATGCGCCTTGATTACGGACGGGCGCTTCAGCGGCGGTACGTCCGGGCTGAGCATCGGCCACATCTCCCCGGAGGCGGCGGCAGGCGGCAACATCGGGCTCGTGCGGGACGGGGACATCATCCTCATCGACATCCCGTCGCGCCGCATCGAAGTGAAACTCACGGAGGCAGAACTGGACAGGCGCCGTGCCGAAGAACTTGCCCGGGGCAGGAAGGCGTTCACGCCGCCGTTCCGGCAGCGGGAAGTCTCCAAGAGCCTCAAGGCGTATGCGGCCATGGCCAGCAGTGCCGACAAGGGAGCGCGTAGAATCATAGAAGACTGAAGCAGATGACACACAAAATCAGCGGCGCGGAGATTCTGTTGGAATCTCTTCTCGCACAAGGGGTGGACACGGTGTTCGGATATCCCGGTGGCCAGATCATCCCGGTGTATGACAAATTATATGATTATCAGGACCGGATCCGGCACATCCTCGTCCGCCACGAACAGGGCGCCATCCACGCCGCCCAGGGCTATGCCCGTGCCGGGGGAATGCCGGGCACGGTGCTGGTGACCTCCGGGCCGGGGGCGACCAATGTCGTGACGGGCATTGCCGACGCGATGATTGACTCCACGCCCGTCGTGGTGATTGCCGGACAGGTGGGCACGTCCCTGCTCGGCACGGATGCCTTTCAGGAAACGGATTTCATCGGCCTGACGACGCCGATTACCAAATGGAGTTACCAGATTCGCCGTGCCGAAGACATCGCGTGGGCGGTGTCCCGGGCCTATTATATCGCCAAGAGCGGGCGTCCGGGCCCCGTCGTCCTGGATTTTACCAAGGATGCGCAGACCGGGATGGCCGAATACCGGGAGGCATCGTGCAGCTTCATCCGGAGTTACGTGCCCGTGCCGAAGCCCTCGGAAGAGGTGCTGGAAGCCGCCGCCCGGATGATTGTCGAAAGCCGCCGTCCGCTGCTGGTCTATGGGCAGGGCATCCTGCTGTCCGGTGCGGAAAAGGCGCTGGAGGCGTTTCTGGACAAAACCGGTATGCCTGCGGCCTCTACCTTGCTGGGTCTGAGTGCCTTGCGTTCCGACAACCCGCATTACATCGGGATGCTCGGGATGCACGGAAACCTTGCGCCCAACATCATGACGCAGGCATGTGACCTGCTGATAGCCGTCGGCATGCGTTTCGACGACCGGGTGACCGGCAATGTCAAGACCTATGCCCGGCAGGCGAAAGTCCTGCATATCGATATCGACGCTTCCGAAATTGGCAAGAACATCCATGCCGACCTCGGCGTCCTGGGAGATGCCCGGGAGGTGCTGGAAGCCCTGACGTCCCGCGTGGCATCCCGCAAGGGCGGAGACTGGCTGCAGGAGCCGGGCCGCTTCCATGCCGTGGAACAGGAACGGGTCATCGCCCCGGAAACGGCGCCGGAAAGCGGTCCGGTCAAACCGGGAGAAGTCGTGTCCGTCGTGTCTGACGTGTGCGGCCGGGAGGCAATCGTCGTGACGGACGTGGGGCAGAACCAGATGTTCGCCGCCCGCTATTCCCGCTTCCGGCACAGCCGCAGCATGATTACCTCCGGCGGCCTCGGCACGATGGGCTTCGGCCTGCCTGCTGCCATCGGTGCGAAAATCGCGGCCCCGCAGCGGCCCGTCTGCCTCTTCGTGGGAGACGGCGGCCTGCAGATGACCATGCAGGAACTGGGCACCATCCTGCAGGAGCAGGTCGGGGTCAAAATCGTGTTGCTGGACAACAACTGGCTCGGGAACGTGCGCCAGTGGCAGGAACTCTTCTTCCACGAGCGCTATAGCGCCACCAAGATGGTGAATCCCGATTATGCCTGCATTGCCGCGGCGTACAGCATCCGCTTCGAGAACGTCGAATCCCGCGGGGAACTGCGCCCGGCGGTGGAACGGATGCTTGCGGACGATGCGCCCTGCATCCTCCGCGTGCATGTGGCCGAAACGGACAACGTGTTCCCGATGATTCCGCCCGGCAAGAGCGTGAACGAAATTATGTTGAACGAAAAAGAATGGTTTACCAATGGAAACTGAGAAACTGTACGAAATCACGGCTTATACAGAGAATCAGGTCGGCTTGCTCAGCTCCATCGCCGGTATTTTCACGCGGCGCAGCTTGAACATCGAAAAGTTGCTGGTGTACCCGTCCACGGTGGAGGGGATTCACAAGTTCAAGATTCTTACCCGTTCCACGGAACACCTCATCCGGGCCGTCGTGCTCCAGATTGAAAAGAAAGTGGACGTGGTCAAGGCGTTCTATCAGGTAAACGACGAGCGTTCCGCCCGGGAAATCCGCATTGTGCAGGAGTTTCTGGAGGAAAGGGAACGTGCGCATGGACAGGATGATATCAAATAATAACAATAACAAACAAAAAAACTGAACGAATTATGGCAAAGATGAATTTTGGCGGCGTGGAAGAAAATGTGGTCACCCGCGAGGAAATTTCCCTGGAACAAGCCCGTGAAACCTTGAAAGGCAAGACGATTGCCGTCATCGGTTATGGCGTGCAGGGCCCCGGACAGTCCCTGAACCTGCGTGACAACGGCTTCAACGTCATCGTGGGCCAGCGTCCCGGCAAGACCTATGAGAAGGCCATTGCGGACGGCTGGAAACCCGGCGAGACCCTCTTCGGCATCGAGGAGGCCTGCGAGAAGGGCGACATCGTGATGTGCCTGCTTTCCGACGCGGCGGTTATGTCCGTCTGGCCGACCAT
Organism: Bacteroidales bacterium; assembly: GCA_017612675.1. GTDB lineage: Bacteria > Bacteroidota > Bacteroidia > Bacteroidales > UBA932 > Cryptobacteroides. Next base: position 2,276 of record JAGAFI010000027.1, on the reverse strand, counting down.
CAAGAAGCACCTGACGACGGGCAAGACCCTGTATTTCTCCCACGGCTTCGCCATCACCTGGAGCGACCGCACCGGCTGCGTGCCGCCGAAGGATATAGACGTCATCATGGTCGCCCCGAAGGGTTCCGGCGCTACCGTGCGCTCCCTCTATCTGGAAGGCCGCGGCATCAACTCTTCTTTCGCCGTTTACCAGGATTATAGCGGCAAGGCATTGCAGAATACCCTCGCCCTCGGCATCGGCATCGGCTCCGGTTATCTCTTCGAGACGACGTTCCAGCGCGAGGCGGTTTCCGACCTGACCGGTGAGCGCGGCTCCCTGATGGGCGCCATCCAGGGCCTGCTGCTCGCCCAGTACGAAGTGCTCCGCGAAAACGGCCACACGCCCTCCGAGGCGTTCAACGAGACGGTGGAGGAACTGACGCAGTCCCTGATGCCGCTCTTCGCCGCCAAGGGCATGGACTGGATGTATGCCAACTGCTCCACGACCGCGCAGCGCGGCGCCCTGGACTGGATGGGTCCGTTCCACGATGCCATCAAGCCGGTGGTGCAGAAGCTTTACGCGAGCGTCAAGTCCGGCAACGAAGCGCAGATTTCCATCGACGCCAACAGCAAGCCCGACTACCGGGAAGGACTGGAGAAGGAATTGAAAGCCCTTCGCGAAAGCGAGATGTGGCGTACCGCCGTGACCGTGCGCTCCCTCCGGCCCGAGAATAACAAGAAATAATCTTGGATGGACAACAGGGTTTACACATTCGACACCACGCTCCGGGACGGCGAACAGGTGCCCGGGTGCCAGCTCAACACCGTTGAGAAAATCCAGGTGGCCAAGGCCCTCGAGGAGTTGGGTGTCGATATCATCGAATCCGGATTCCCGGTTTCCAGCCCCGGCGATTTCAATTCCGTCGTGGAGATTTCCAAGGCGGTGACCTGGCCGGTCATCTGCGCCCTCACGCGGGCGGTGGAAAAGGACATCGACGTGGCGGCGGAGGCCCTCAAATATGCCAAGCACAAGCGCATCCACACCGGTATCGGTACCTCCGATTCCCACATCCGCTACAAGTTCAACTCCAACCGCGAAGAGATTTTGGAACGGGCGGTACGGGCCGTCAAATATGCCCGCAAATACGTCGATGACGTGGAGTTCTACGCGGAAGATGCGGGCCGGACGGACAACGAGTACCTTGCGCGGGTGGTCGAAGCGGTCATCAAGGCCGGGGCGACCGTGGTGAACATCCCGGACACCACCGGCTATTGTCTGCCGGAAGAGTACGGGGCGAAAATCAAGTACCTGTGCGAGCACGTGGACGGCATCGACAAGGCCATCCTCTCCACCCATTGCCACAATGACCTCGGCATGGCGACGGCCAATACGATGGCCGGCCTGCTGAACGGCGCCCGCCAGTGCGAGGTGACCATCAACGGGGTGGGCGAGCGTGCGGGCAACACCGCGCTCGAGGAAATCGTCATGATTCTCAAGAGCCACCATGACATCGACTTGCAGACCAACATCAACACGCGCAAGATTTATCCCGTGAGCCGGATGGTCTCCAGCTTGATGAACATGCCCGTACAGGCCAACAAGGCCATCGTGGGCCGCAACGCCTTCGCACATTCCTCCGGCATCCACCAGGACGGTGTCATCAAGAACATCAGCACCTACGAAATCATCGACCCGAAGGAAATCGGGCTGGACGGCAATGCCATCGTCCTGACGGCCCGCAGCGGCCATGCCGCCCTGCGTACCCGGCTGGAAGCCCTCGGCATTGCGATGAGCGGGGAAAAACTGGACGCGCTCTACCAGGAATTCCTGAAGCTGGCGGACAAGAAAAAGGAAATCAACGACGACGATTTGCTGGTGCTCGCCGGTTCTGAACGGGCGGACAACCACCACATCAAGCTGGATTTCCTGCAGGTGACCAGCGGCGTGGGCATCCATCCGGTGGCCAGCATCGGGCTGGACATCGCCGGGGAGAAGTTCGAAGCCGCCGCCACCGGCAATGGTCCCGTGGATGCGGCCATCAACGCGCTCAAGAAAATCATCAGCCGGGCGATGGTGTTGAAAGAGTTTACGATACAGAACATTACGAAGGGCTCCAACGACGTGGGCAAGGTACACATGCAGGTGGAATGCGATGGCCGGGTGTATTACGGCTTCAGCGCCAACACCGACATCGTGGCCGCTTCCGTGGAGGCTTATATCGACTGTATCAACAAATTCCAGAATTAAGGGATGAACACGCTTTTCGACAAAATCTGGGATGCCCACGTGGTCTCGC
>JAGAFI010000026.1 GCA_017612675.1 Bacteroidales bacterium | reverse complement strand
TAATAATCTATCAGAAAAACAATAGCTATCCGATTGAATTTCAAAAGGATAGCTATTTATTTTTACTTCCGCCGCAGAAGCGGCAGGCTGTCTCCTCCGGGGCCCGTGGCCGCCCATGGCCACGTGAATGGGAGGGGCCCACAAGCGTAGCCCAGTGGGAGGGATGAGCGAAGCGAAGGCTTCCGGAGGAGAGCAGCCTGCGCTCGAAGGCGGAAAGACACAAAAAAGAGGATGACATCAAGTCTTAAGACTTTTTAGTCACCCTCTTTCTCTTGGTATCGAAACCGGTTTAGGCAGCCAGTTTTTCAGCCACTTTATCCACGGCATCCTTGACGGTTGCAATCGTGCTCGTTTCTTCGTCGGGAATCTTGATCTTGAACACTTTCTCAAACTCCATCAACAACTCCACCGTATCCAAAGAATCAGCACCAAGGTCATTGGTAAAGTTGGATGTTTCCGTTACCTCGGAAGGCTCAACACCGAGTTTGTCCACGATGATGCCCTTGACCTTTTTTACGATTTCTTCGTATTCCATAACGTAAAAATTATTGTTTTTAACTTAATTTTCTTCTTTTAAGGTTGCAAAGGTAAGCAAAATTATTCGGATATGCAACCCTCCCGGGGCCGGCTGTCCCGCAGCCAGATACGGAGTCCGTTGCATCCGTTCAGCAGGTAAAACGCATATTTGATGATATAAACAAGGGCAAAAGAATCGCCCGGATGGGCGGCCAGCGTCAGCGACCACATCAAAATGGAGGCGATGTTCACCCCTATCCAGAAAATCCATTGTTCCATATAGGCCGTGGACATCAGGAACTGCCCGATGACATTGCACACGACAGACAGGGCGTCGAAGAGCGGCGTGCTGGCCCCGCTATACAGATGCAACAGATACCACAGGACGAAAGAAGAGACAAAGAACACGAGGCCGACCAGGAACCGCCCTTTCACCGGCAGGCGCCGCGCCTTGACCTTCGCCTTGCCGGACGCCCCCCGCTTGCGCCACTGGATAAATCCGATGATGTTCATCGGCGCCGTGTAGGCGGCATGCAGGATGGCGGTACCGTATTTCGCCCCGATGAAACAGACGACGGCATAAATGGTCACATTGACCAGCCCGAACACGAATGTCCAGATACTGCCATTCGCAGACGTGACGGAAGAAGCGATGCCCATCATCGAGCCGAAAGCAGAAATATACAGCAGCCAGAGGTTTTCTCCCCCCTGAAGCGTCTTGAAGACCGTCGCCAGCACAATGGCGGCCCCCATCCCGACCAGGACGAAGGCATTGAACCATTTATTGAATGTTTTCTCGTTCATGTTGCAAATGTTGTTGGATGACACCTGCCAGTTTCGGACCGACCAGTCCGGCGAGTTCCGCGGACGGGGCGGCAGCAATACGGGCTACGCTTCCGAAATGCAGGAGCAAGCGTTCTTCCGTTTTGCGCCCGACGCCCGGAATCTCCGTCAGCGCGGACTGCACCTCGGATTTCCGGCGCAAAGCGCGGTGGAAAGTAATCCCGAAACGGTGCGCTTCATCACGGATATGCTGCAAAACTTTCAAGGCCTGTGAATGACGGTCTATAAAAAGCGGATAAGGGTCTCCGATCCGGATGACTTCTTCCAGCCGCTCCGCCAGGCCGATGACAAATACGCGGTCCTGAATACCCAATTCACAGAGCGCCTGCCACGCAAAATTCAATTGTCCTTTCCCGCCGTCAATGACAATCAATTGGGGCAAATCTTCCGGGGCCTCGGCCAGCATGCGGGCATAGCGGCGGTTCACGATTTCTTTCATCGACGCATAATCATTGGCCCCGATGACGGTTTTGATTTTGAATTTGCGATAATCCCGCTTGCAAGGTTCCGCCCCCCGGAACACGACACAGGCCGCCACGGGATTGGTTCCCAATATATTGGAATTGTCAAAGCACTCGATATGTTCCGGCAGTTCCCGCATACCCAGGACTTTTCGCAGTTCTTCCATCACCCCGCGGCGAAAAGCGTCCGGGTCCGTGTGCTCCCGCTGCTTGAGGGTGTTGAAATGGTATTCCCGGGCATTGCGGGCACTCAACTCCAGCAAAGCCAGCTTGTCTCCGCGCTGGGGGATACGGCAGATACTGGCCGGAAATGACACGTCCGGCAGGAACGGCACCACCAGTTCCCGGGCAAGCGTGCCGAACTTGGCGGCAATCTCGGCGATGAATTCACTCAACACCGCTTCCCGCGGCTCCTCGACCGGCATACGGAAACCCAGGTTCAGCGACTGGATGATGGCCCCGCCCCGGACCCGCAGGAAATTGCCGAAAGCCTCCGCTCCGGCGAAAACCAAGGAAAAGACATCTGCGTCCCGGTCCTCTGCGGCCATGATGATGGATTTGGCATAGTGACGCTGCAAGGCCTCTATCCGCTGTTTGCACCGTTGCGCCGTCTCGAAATCCAATGTTTCTGCGGCCTGCTGCATTGCCGCCTTATACTGGGCTATCATGTCATGGACGCCCCCGCGCAGCAAGCGGCGGATTTCCTCTATCCAGCCCCCGTATTCCTCCTGCGAGACCCCGCCCACGCAACATCCCCGGCAACGGCCCAGATGGAACTCCAGGCAAGGCCGCTGTTTTCCCCGCAGCAACGTTTCCGCCGAAATCTTGCGCATACAATTCCGCAACGGCCAGTTCCGGTTGAAAAACGTGAGCAGGGAACGGGCATGCACCACGGAACTGTAGGGGCCAAAATACTGGGAGCCGTCACGAGGCGTCCGCCGGGTCAGGAACACCCGGGGAAAAGGCTCTGCCGTAATGCAAATCCACGGATAGGTCTTGCTGTCCTTGAGCAGGATGTTGTATTTGGGCTTATACTGCTTGATGAGATTGTTCTCCAGCAGCAGGGCATCCGCTTCGCTGTCCACCACGGAATACTGCACGTCCGCAATCTTCGACACGAGGATGCGGGTCTTGGCATCGAGGCGCTCCGGGGCCACAAAATACTGGTGGACACGCTTGAACAGGTCTTTTGCCTTGCCGACATAAATGACCGTCCCCTTGGCGTCATAGTAACGGT
>JAGAFI010000025.1 GCA_017612675.1 Bacteroidales bacterium | reverse complement strand
GTGTTGAATCCGTTTTCATCCGCCATGTTGTACCACAGCAGCAGGGCGGCCAGCACGAACAGCGGCAAGCTGACCAGCAGGCGACGGCCCTTGGACTTCTGGTCAATGTGCAGCCATTCCGCTACAATCAGCCGGGCGCTGCGGAAAGCCGTGTCGCCGCTGGTAATCGGTGCCGCCACCACCCCGAGCAAGGCCAGGATACCACCGGCCACACCCAGCCAGGAACGGGCCACGGAATTGACCACCGCCGGTGCCTGGGCGCTTTCCGCCCCCACTTCCTGCATCCCGCCGTCGAAGAAGAAATACGAACTGACGGCGGCCCAAATCAGGGCCACGGCCCCTTCGGTAACCATCGCGCCGTAAAAAATGGGGCGTCCGAGCTTCTCGTTCTTGATGCAGCGTGTCATCAAAGGACTCTGGGTCGCATGGAAACCGCTGATGGCCCCGCAGGCTACCGTGATGAACAGACAAGGAAATATCGACTGTCCGTTCAACCCGACCTCGGGCCCGCGGTTGTGCAGGCCGTCCCAAAATTCCGGAATCACCGGCCATTTGCAGAGCAGGCAGACCAGCATCGCCACCGCCATGAACAGCAAGGAGACGGCAAACAGGGGATATACCCGCCCGATAACCTTGTCGATGGGCAGGATGGTCGCGACGACATAATACAAGAATATCACCACGACCCAGAACATCATCGAAGCCTCCGGCGTCCGCATGAAACCGGCCAGGTCGCCGAGAATCAAGGCGGGGCTATAGACGAAAACCGCCCCCACCAGGAGCATCAGCAGCATGATGAAAAGGGTGATGACCACTTTCACACGCCCGCCCAGATAGCGCCCGACCACATTCGGAAGCGAATCCCCTCCGTTTTCCAGGGACATCATCGCACTCAGGTAATCATGTACCGCACCGGCAAAGATGCAGCCCAGCACAATCCACAGATAGCAGGAAGGGCCGAATTTCGCCCCCATGATGGCGCCGAAAATGGGACCTGTCCCGGCAATGTTCAGGAACTGAATCATATACACTTTCCACGCGGGCAGCGGCACATAATCCACACCGTCCGCCTTCGTGAGCGCCGGGGTCTTGCGGGAAGCATCCGGCCCCCACACCCGTTCCACGAAACCGCCGTACAGGCAATACCCGAGCACCAAAGCACCCAGACTGATGAGAAACGACCACATGGCTATCTGAAAAACGTAAAATGAACCCGTCCGTAACTGCGTTCCTTGCAAAAACGCGGATGGGCGGAAAAGACGAAATCTCCTCCGTGTTCGAGGATGAAATAGCAATCCGGATGCAGCAAGTCCCGGGAAAGCACCTTGTCGGGAAGCTCCGCCAGCCCGTCGAGGGCATAGGGCGGGTCGGCGAAAATGATGTCGAATTTTTCCCGGCAAAGGGGCAGGAAGTCAAACACGTTGCCGTGTACGACCATGACGGCCTCCAGCCCGAGACGGGCGGCTTCCCGGCGGATGAAGCGGGCATTGTCGCGGTTCATCTCCACGCTGTACACCTTCCCGGCGCCCCGGGAAGCGAACTCGTAGGCAATGGCCCCCGTGCCACCGAACAGGTCCAGCACCCGGAGGTCCGCAAATTCGTATTCGCTGTCCAGCATGTTGAAAAGGCCCTCGCGCGCGAAATCCGTCGTCGGACGGGCGGCATAGCCCTGCGGCGGAAGAATGGCCCGCCCTTTCAATGTGCCCCCGATAATCCTCACAGCCGTTCCACCGCTTTGAAATACCGGTACAGGGACATTTCCTCGTCCGCACCGAGCCCCGCCCGCCAGCAGATGGTGGACACTTCGGGGTTCAACTGGAGGGACTCGAGCGCCCGGAAAATATAATACTCCGCCGTCAGGAAATCCTGCGCCGGATAGGCGTTGGCAAGCAACAGGGTCTTTCCCTGCGCAATGCCGAGGAACACGTAGCCTCCGCGCCAGGCACACAGGATTTTGTTGTACTCCGGACAGCCGGGCAGGGCCTGCAGGATATAAAAGAGATCGGGCAGGGGTTCTTCCCCACCCGAGACCTCGTTTTCGGAAATGGCCGCCGACTGCCTGTCGTCACAATAGACCAGCCATGCGGCATACTGCGGAATCTCCACGTAACGGACGTCTTCGTCCCCGTTCAGGCTGCAAACCGCCGAAAGCAAGTCCCGCACACGGGCCGGCTCGAAGAAATCCGCCGGCACCAGGGTACACTTCGGGGTAAGCAGGGAGATTTCCACACCGCTATTCCCAGTTGCCGGCGTTGTTGTTCGGCACGGAAACGCTGCCTACCTGCAAGCCTTCGTATTTGTTCTGGTCGCGGCGGCTGCAATCCAGGTTGATACGCAACTGGTTGTCAAGCCCCTGCAGGAGCGCCTTGTACGGCATCCGGGCCTCGAAAAGCGGGACGGGCACGCCGGAGACCTGCCGGGTGACGGCTTCCATCTCGACCTTCTGCTTGCCGGAGAACGGGATATACAGCAGCGAGTCGATGCAGAAATTCTCCCGGCCGCGGAAAAGGGTGTCACGGACAGGAATCTTGCTCGCCACGGAGAACACGAGCAAGGTGTCTCCCGCCTGGTAGAGCCGGAACAGCTGCTCGTTGATGTCCTTGCCGCGCAATTTCTTCTTCACCTGCTCGGTATGGGCCCATGCGAGGGAGTCATCGGCAGAACCGACCTGCATGTCCACCACCATCTGGCCGCTTTCATAGAAGATTTTCAGGGAATCCACCGTGGACAGGAACCGGTTGTGGATGCCCTTGTAGGCGACCTGCAAGGTACGGATATCTTTCAGGCGCTGGATGGCGACAGACTCGCGGAAAGCTTTCTGCTTATTGAAATTCACAGGCTTCATAATACTGCTGTAAATCAAATACAAAAGCACGAGGCTGATACACAGCAGCAGCACTTCCACGAGAACCTTGACAAATTTATTCTCCATATTCAATCGTTTGTTTATATATTCAAAATCCCGCCAAAGTTAAAAAAATGATTTATGAATTGCAATAATTATCGTAAATTTGCCGTATGATTCAGCAAGCGGACATCGCCGCTTTCCGGCGGCTGACGGGACAGGCCCGGCACATCTGCATCGTTTCCCATACCCATCCGGACGGGGATGCCGTCGGCAGCGTCTGCGCCCTCGTCTCCTACCTGGGCGCCACGGGCAAGCAGGCCCGCGCCGTCCTGCCCGACGCATGGCCGGCTTTCCTGAACTTCCTGACGGAAGGCGCCGCCATCGGGGCGGGACCGGAAACGGCTGCGGACGCCCTCGCGCAAAGCGACCTGCTGGTTTGCATGGATTGCAACGGATTCCACAGGACCGCTGCCCTCGAACCCCTGCTGGCCGCATTCCAAGGCCCCAAAATCCTGATAGACCACCACCTGAACCCGGAAAGGGAAGCTTTCGACCTGTGCATCAGCGAGCCGGAGATTTCCTCGACCTGCGAGCTGCTGTTCTCCCTGCTTACCGCGCTGGCCGGCACGGCGGACAAGCTGCCCGGAGCTTGCGCCCGGGCGCTGATGACCGGCATGACGACGGACACCAACAATTTCGCCAATTCCGTCTATCCCTCCACGCTCCGGATGGCCTCCGCCCTGCTCGAAGCGGGCGTGGACCGGGACGAAATCCTCGACAGGCTCTACAACTGCGGGCGGGAAAACCGGGTGCGGGCCATGGGAGAGATGCTCCGCCGGATGGTCATCACGCCGGAGGGGGTCGCCTATATCATCCTCGACGCCCGGACACGCACGGCCCTGGACCTGCAGGACGGCGAAACGGAAGGTTTCGTCAACATTCCGCTGGGCATCGGCAAAGTACATATCAGCATTTTCCTGAAAGAAGATGCCGGCCACTACCGGGTATCCATCCGTTCCAAGCGGGGCTGGTCCGCCAACCGGCTCGCCCGCGAATCCTTCCACGGCGGCGGCCACGAGCAGGCAGCCGGCGGCAAACTGTATTTCCCCGCAGACATCCCGCACAAGGAAGACGCGGCCCCGTATATAGAAGAAGTGACGGCACGGTTCCTGCAAGGCACCGTCTCGCCGCAATAACCCCCCGAAGATGAAAAAACTGACCCTCCTTGTCCTGGCACTCCTGCCGCTGCTGGCGGCTTCCTGTTCCAAAAGCGCGACGGATGCCACCCATGCGGCAAACAAACGGCAATTCGACGCATGGATGCAGGTACACCACGGAGACCTTTACGACAAAGGCCCCGCGGGGCTCGGCTATTATTTCCTGTACCGGAACGAAGGGACGGGCGAAGCCATCGGCGAAGCAAACGCGGATGAGCCCGTTTACCTGCGCGTCCGCTTTACCGCGACGGAACTCGACGGCACCATCCTGAGCAGTTCCGAGGCCTCCGTCGCCCGGCAGCTGGGCAATTACAAGGAAGGGAATTACTACGGCCCGGCCACCTGGTACTACCCCGGCACGTATGCCGGCCTGAAAGACATCCTCTCCGGCCTGCGCACAGGCGGTTCCTTCAAAGCCATCATCCCGGGCTGGCTGCTGACCTACAACAGCCACGACACGGCGGAAGAATACCTCGCCAAGGAAACGGGCAGTTCCGCCATCTGGGAGGTGAGCGTCATCGAAAAAATCAGCCAGGACATCCACGAGTGGGAACTGGACTCGCTCGCCCGCTACCTGACCCACCGCCTGCCCCTTTTCTTCGGCACGGATACAGAAGCGGCCCGCGCCGACTCCACGGCGGCCCACGGCATGTATGTCGCCTCGTTTTCCGGCCTGCCGGACGAGACGCCGGCCCTGACGGACACCACCGTTTATGTGGAATACACAGGACGCCTGCTGAACGGGCAGGTATTCGACACCAACGTCCGGGACAGCGCCGTCCTGTACGGCATCTGGCAGAAAGACAAGGAATACAAAGCCCTGCCTGTCACCCTCGGCAGCCATTATTCCGACGTCAAGCTGGACGGAAGCGCCACGATTAAGGGCTTCTCCCTCCTGATGACGCAGATGCGGGCGGGAGAAAAAGCCGCGGGCATCTTCTATTCCCCCCTCGGCTATGATACGAGCGGCTCCGGCGACGCCATTCCCATCTATTCCCCGCTGCGTTTCGATGTGACGCTGGTGCCGAAGCCGGAAGAAGAATGACCGCCGCGGGAACGGCTCCCACCGAACTGGGGACATACAAAATCAGCCGCCTGCTGAAGATGTACGCAGTCCCGGGCATCATCGCCCAGACGGCGGCATCCCTGTACAACATCGTGGACAGCATCTACATCGGGCACAGTCCCGTGGTAGGCGCGGCGGCCATCAGCGGCCTGGCCGTCACCTTCCCGCTGATGAACCTGTCCATCGCCCTCGGCACGCTGGTCGGCGTAGGCGCCATGACCCTCATCTCCATCCTGCTCGGACGCCGGGATTACGGCACTGCCCGCCAAGTCCTCGCCAACACCCTGACGCTGAACAT